>JABJEE010000235.1 GCA_018665005.1 Flavobacteriales bacterium | reverse complement strand
TTTCGAGTATGACTCAAACCATAGATGGTACACTTTATGTGGCTACAGGTTCAGACAACGAAGGTTGGAACGGGAATGGTGTGTGGTATTCATCCGATTTTGGAAATACATGGGCCAAAATTCCTGGAACATCAAATTGTACTGAAATCGTATGTTCTGATGTTGAAAATAAAGTATGGATGGCTACGAATGCAGGATTAAGTACTTGGGACGGGACAAATTTCGAAACAATATCAGTCACGTCAGGAGTATGTAAAGCTCTCAAGATTTCTGGTGACGCCCAAGTAGTAGTAGCTTCTTTTCAATCAAATAAAACTTATGTTTCTATTGATGGTGGAGCTTTTTTTGAGGACCGTTCCGGATCTGCAACTAACAATGAGGTTCCAGCAGGAGCAAATCGCATAGAATATTCAATTTCAAAAGAGAAGAATAGTGATGATATGTATTCTATGTATGCGGTAAGAACGAATAGTAATTTATTGAGTATGCATGTATCACACGACAACGGTGCAGTATGGACTCAGTTTGTTGGAGCGTCTGGTCCACCAAACGAATTTGACATATACAGAGACCAAGGTACTTATAACTCAATAGTTAGTGTTAATCCAACTGACCCTGAATCAATTTTCATAGGTGGAATCGATGTTTGGAGATGGAATCAAACGGTCAATAATCCTCCTTCCGGGGGGTTTGAAAAAGTAAGTCAATGGTTTGTGAACCCTACAACTCCTATTTACGTTCATGCTGATAATCATGAAATGCAATGGGATGCAAATAATCGTTTGTATGTCGGTAATGATGGTGGTGTTGGTGTAACTGAAGATTTTGGTCAAAATTGGTATCCTGCCAATAGAGGGTATAATGTGACTCAATTTTATGGAATCGCTTACGATAAGAGTGGTGCAGTAATGGGTGGAACACAAGATAATGGTACACTATACAACGACCATAGCCTCAACACTTTTCAAGAGTTTACTGAAGTAGGTGGTGGTGATGGGTTTGAATGTGAAATTTCTCATTTTAATCCAAGAGTTATGTTTACTTCTGTTTATTACACATCTATAAGAAGGTCTGGAGACGGCGGTGAGAATTTTACAGGTTTTTCTCCTGAACTACCTGGGAATTATGATCCAGCTGGATCGGAAGGAAGTAGTTACCATCCTTTTCACACAGAATTTGTTTTGGCTGAAAATTACGATCTGAATTCTGAAGATTCAATTCAGTTTTCACCTACTCAGAATTATTCAGCGGGTGACGAAATAAAGGTGCCAAGTTTATCTTCAGGTGACACCATCATGTATATTGCAGAATCAGATTTTTATTTTGATGATACCCTATACTACGACCCGAGTTTGACTGTTGACTCTACGAATTATGTAGTAAATGCCATAACTGGTGAAACCTTAGGTATCGGTACAGATACCCTAACGTTTAACGTTACTTGGGACACCGTGATGGTACAAGATCCATATCAGTCATGGTTCTTAGTATTTATCAACGCAAACGGCGGAGAGATTTGGGGCACAAGAAACGCTTTACGATTTGCTGAAGACCCTAATTGGGTATGCGTTGCACGAGGGATTGGTAACGGTAATGTTGATATTGAATTCTCAAGAGATTTAGAGAACTGTTATATAAATGTTGGAAATGGAGGAGTTTGGAGAGTAGACGGTTTAGGAAGTTCTTATACAAGTGATACCTTATTTAATGAAAAAGTGTCCTATGATATCGTCGCTGGAATACCTACCACGCCAACTTACACGACCGCTACGAAAATATCGAATAGTTCACCTTCAGGAATTGCTTTGAATCCGAATAATGCTGATGATTTGATTATGTTTTCTGGTTTCTCAGGTTCAAATAAGAGAACATCAAATGCCACAGATGCAGTGCCTACTTTTACAAATCTACCATCTATATCGTCCCCTCAAGTAGCTAGTTATGATGGGATAATTGATCGAGATGATCCAAACATCATTGTTGTAGGAACTTCAGGCGGAGTATTTGTAACAGAAAATGGAGGTTCGAATTGGACAAATGCCTCAGCAGGATTTGAAGGTACTCCGGTATACGAGGTACGGCAGTCATGGAGAACATTCGAAGAAGGAAATGGAAGACCTGGTGAAATATATGCAGGTACTTATGGAAGAGGTATTTGGGCTTCTGATAATTATTTAAGTGTAGAAGAGCCTTCAATTGTTGAAGGTCCAAATGTCGATAACATGTTACTTTATCCTAATCCATCTGTTTCTGAGTGCAATGTTATTTTTGATTTGTCTAAGAATGGAGATGTAAATATTGGAGTTTACAATCTATCAGGTAGATTAATGTTAAGTAAAGAGTATAAAAATCGAGTGTCAGGAGGACAAAACATTGAATTGAATATGGAGAGCCTTTCACGTGGAACTTATATTATTCAAATGACTTCTGGTAGTCAGAAACTCACCAAGAAGTTATTAAAACTTTAAATTTTAAAAGGCGGCGTTTAAGCCGCCTTTTTTTTGACCTTTAATTCTGTAAAATTGATGGGATCAACAGCGCTTCAGTCATGTCAATTCTGTTTAAGCAAATTGGATCTTTTCTTTATTGATAACAAGAAATCAATTGCCTATAATGCAGATGAACATTCCTTCAGTATTCTATTAAAAAGAAATGAAGTGATTTTTTCTGAAGGAAAATATCCCAAAGGTATTTTTCAAGTTCATAAGGGGTTGGTTAAAATATTTAAGTACGGTAAGGATGGGAAAGAGCAGATTATTCAGATATGTAAGGCAGGCGAAATTATCGGTTTTAGAGCTGTTCTGAGTGAAAATCCATACAATGTAAATGCCGCTGCTTTAGAAGATAATACAGAAATTTGTTTTATCTCTTCAAGAGACTTTAATCATTACAAGAATTCAAATCTTCAGCTTCAAAACAGATTGATACAAGAGCTATCTACAGAGCTTCAGGAGTGGGCAGACTTTGTCACTGATATGACACAAAGAACAGTACGTCAAAGGACAGCATTGGCTTTGATTTTTTTGCATGAAGCATATGATGAAAAAGAAATCAATGTAGCCCGAGAAGATTTGGCAAATATGGTGGGCACGGCTACAGAATCATTAATACGTTTAATTAATGAATTCAAAAAGGATTCGATTATTACTGTAAGTGCCCGTAAAATACAAATATTGGATTTTTCCGCCTTAAAAAGGATTGCAGAAGACTAATCGCAGGTTTTCAGAAAGTTCTCGATGATAATATTTCCGTGATTCCCTGAAACCTCAGGATGAAATTGAATGCCATATATTGGTTTTTCCTGGTGTTCCATTGCTTCATGAAAACAGCAATCTGAAGATGCAAGTAGTTTAAACTCCTTAGGGACAGAGATGAATTCGCAATGATCTTGTTGCATTTCAATGATTCGTGGTAACCTTGAGAACAGTTTTGATTCTTCAAATATTTCGATTTCTTGAAATTCTCGATCCTCTTTCATTTTTTTTGCCATTGATCCAAAGTGTATTCCAATCAATTGGTGTCCAAAACAAATTCCCAACAAAGGAATTGAAATCGTTTTTATCCATTCACTTGCTTTAATATATGAACTCATGTCTTCTTCTGTTACAAGTATGGGTGCTCCTGATATGATAATACCTTTTGCCTCAGTTAAATTGGAATCATCGAAATCTAAAAATGGCATTGTTTTACAATCCATGTATTCATCAACCATTTGGTGAATAAATCTTGTTTTTTTGCTACCGCAATCGAGTATATAGATCATAGTTTTAATTTACCAGCTCCTTGCCTTATCGTATATGGTTTTTCTTCAAGACAGTCAATTACTGTAGATGGTTCTATCTGCCCTTGTCCTCCATCGATGATTATTGAAATATCATTTTCGAATTTCTCAAAAATGGCATAAGGATCCACATAATAATCTAAAATCGGTTCATCTTCATTATGTAAAGAGGAACAGGCTATGGGGTTACCAAGCTCGTTTACGATGTCTTGTACGATGGGATTGTCTGTAATTCTAACACCAATTTCTTTTTTGTTTGAATCAAACATTTTAGGTACTATTTGTCCTGCTTTCAGTATAAATGTAAATGGGCCGGGTAAGTTGTGCTTTAGGATTTTAAAATTGGAGCGACTAATCTGTTTGGTATATTCTGAAATTTCGGAAATATCTTTACAAATAATTGACAAGTTCATTTGGTGTAACTTTTCTCCTTTAAATTTAGATAGTGCTTTTAAAGCTTTCTTATGATGTAGGTCGCAAACCACTGCATAAACTGAATCTGTCGGAATAATCGCAAGCTTTCCTTTACTCAAAGCTACTGCTGTTTCTTTAATTAAACGGGTGTCGATGTGATATGGGTTGATTTCAAAAAACATGTCTAAAATATAATACAAGAAATAGCAAAGTGATCACTTAATTTTTCCTTTTGAATACTGAATTTAGCTGATTTTAATGATTTCGAATGAAAAATATAATCAATTCTGCCCGCAGGTAAATAACCGCTATAAGTAGTTCCAAAACCACTTGAGCTATTTCTAAATGCGTCAATAAGTTCGTTATCGAATATCTGATAGGTATAAGACATCGGGGTGTCATTGAAGTCACCACAAATCACCGATTTGTAAGGTGATTTATCTATGTGGTTTTTTACAGTGGCACTTTGAATCGATCTAATTTTAAAGGCCTTGTTTAATTTAGAAATAGCAGATTTGTATTTTATACTTTTGGGTTTATCATCAGAAGTCATACTGGTCTGTCGCACGTATTCATCAGTTTCAAGCTTGATGGATTGAAAATGAACATTGTACACCCTTATGGTATCCTGCTTCTTGACAATGTCAGCAAAAATACAATAGTTTAAGTTTTCATTCTTTGTTCCATTGTGGTGTACCACACCTTTATTTACTATAGGATATTTGGAAAAAAGACTGATTCCATAACGCGTTCCTTTATTCGGAAAGTATTTGCTTTTTTCATGGTGAGTACGAATAGACATGATGTTGTAGATCGACTCTAATGTATTAAACTCTTGAGATACTGACTTATTGAAATACTCTTGAAGACACAACACATCAGGATCTTCTGTTCGAATGTAATTCAGTATGCTATTTTTGGTTTTCGATGAATTCTCATCGTAATATCCAAATAACCGTACATTATAGCTCATTACTTTTAATGTATTTGCATTAGCTGGAATGGTATTCTCTGTCAAGTTAATAGAGAAAACCTTTAAGTGAAACGGGATGCCAAGAAGAACTATTGATAAAGAAAGAAAAATCCACTTCGACTTTAAAAACACCCAAATCATGATAAATACAAAATTCATAATTAAAGCAATGGGGTAGGTAAGGCCTATAAACGGAATGATGGAGTTACTACCTGGATTAATATAGGGTGCAGTATAACTCAATAAAAGAAACAATGTGAAAAGGATGTTAATTCCAATTACGATGTGCATGGTATAAGACCTAATTTTTTCGGTATCACCCATTTTTACTTTGGTTAAAAAGGAAGTCCTTCTCTTCTTTGGTAAGAGAGTCATATCCTGAACTCGAGATTTTATCCAAAATATGGTCAGTTTTCTTTTGCTTTTTCTTTTTGTCTAAATTGTATTGCTCGTCAGACTTGTGCTGGTCCGAACGGGTGTAATACATTTTGGGCTTTTTCTTAAACAGTCCTTTTCTTTTTACCACAAAGTCTTCAATTCTTGCAAGTATGTTTTTATTTGAGTGAATATTATACATGGCAAAATATCCAAATAGGGCACCCCCTAAATGCGCAAAATGTGCAACGTGATCGTCTTTACTTCCGATGCCAATTAGGTCAGTGGCTAGAAAAAACAAAGCCAAAACAAATAGACGAACGGGTAGCATCCCAAATAAAAAGACCTTCATATTCGGTCTGTAAAAAGCCAAAGCGGTAAATATGGCCATAACTGAACCAGATGCTCCCAAAACAGTGTGAACTGGCTCTAAAGGAAAAAGAACAGAGCTAGAAATGATTTCTGATAATCCTCCCAGAATACCACCAAAGAGATATACAATTAATAATTTATTTCCATCAAAAAGCTGTTCAAATAGTCTACCCGAAAAGTAAAGGAAAATCATATTTGAAAAAATATGAAACAAATCAAAATGAGCGAAAATATTCGTGATAATGCCCCAAGGCTTAAATAGTAGGCCTTCCCAACTTGCGGTTAGCGTGAATAAATCAGAAACAAAGTAATCAACTTGACTGTTTCCTTTTATTCGAACTACGGCCAATAAAAGATGAATCAAAAGAAAAATTGATACGTTTGCTATTATCAATCGATTGGTCATCGTGCCATTACGAATCTGATGTTTAAGCTCTTCAGAAAGATTTCTTTTTTGATACATTTTACCAGAAATTTGATCTGTCCTGTCTCCTCCAATAAAGAACCATAATGCCTCCGGCAATTGCGCCTCCTAAATGAGCTAAATGCGCGGTGTTATCTAATTCACTTGGATATAAAATCATATAGACTGTGTAAACCAAATAAGCTCCAACAAGAAACTTTGCTTTCACAGGAATAGCGAAGTAAAGATAAAATGTAGTATTCGGAAACAATATGGTAAACGCAGCCATGACCCCGAATATGGCTCCAGAAGCCCCAACCATAGGTGTAAATATTTTTATAAAGTAATCTCGTGGAAGACTCTTGTTTACATAACTACCATCTTGGGCTAAAACGTTTAATTGATCTATTGAATAGTTGGCATCAATTAGTTCAGCTTTGAGCATTTCAATTTCATAGACTCCAATGATATTGAACAGGGCAAATGCAGTAAATGCAGAGATTAAATAAAAAATAAAAAAGCGTTTGGGACCCCAAATCTTTTCTAGATGAGCACCAAGGATTACGAAAATCCACATATTAAAAAGAATATGGAAGAAATCTGCATGCATAAAAAAATGCGTAACTACCTGGTAGGGTTCAAAAAATGGTGAATTTACGTAATGAGCACCAAAGTTCTGAATTAGATTTATTCCTTGTGTTTCAAGAAAAAAACTGGCCACAAAGAACATGATGTTCAGAATGAGTATGTTTTTGGTGACTTGAGGTAAATTATTGAGCATTTTAAAAATTTGAGGTGAGTTCTTCTAGGCTTTTTGTTTGCATAATTGGTTTCCCTAAAGGACAAAAGGAGTGATCTTTGTGAGAAAATAGCCTCTCAATAAAATCTTTTATTTCTTCATTGGTTTTAAATTGAATAATTCGATGGGTTGACCTTATTAGATTGAGCACAATTTCATGTGCCAATTCTCCTTTATCTGCATCATCGCCCATGATCACTTTTGTAACATTTTCAATACAGGTTTTTGAGTCGTTTTCATCTAAATAAGATGGAAGGCTTTCAAAAATAATTTTATTACTGTCTGACTTGAAATTAAAACCAAGCTGTTTGAGAAGACTTTCAGATCCCTTCCATGAATCGATTTCATCTTTATTCATTTCAATTTCAAGAGCAAATAACAGCTTTTGTGAATCTAGAGGTGCAGAAACGAATTGATTCATCATCTCATCATAAATCATTCTCTGTCTCGCTCGTTTTGAATCGATAATTAGTATTCCTGATTTAGAGTTTGTGATGATGTATCTTTCTCTTATTAAAAACTCTTGTTTGAAATATTGAGGGTCTTGTTCAATTAATTGATTTGATTTTTTATCTGATTCATCCTCAATTTCATAAAAGTTCTCCCAGTCTTTTGGAGAAGGATCATGACCGAAGCCTTGTTTGTTTAAAGCCGAACTTTTATTGTCATGAACTGTATTCTTTTTTTCAAAAGAAGAGAAAGGATTGTATGAGGGGTCTACTTTTATTTCAGGTTCCTTTGGTTCCGTATTTCTTTTTGAATGAGGCAAATCAAAGCTGTTGTCAATATCAAAATCGATTGTTGGTGTAATATTATATTTGCCCAGAGCTTGTTTTACACTTGAGAGAAGAATTGAGTAAATAAATTTACTTTCCTCAAAATTGATTTCCGTTTTCGTTGGATGAATATTAATGTCAATTTTCGAAGGGTCAATTTCAAAAAAAACAAAATAGCTCGGATGTGTTTTCTCGGGAATCAGCTGGTCAAATGCTTTAGCAATCGCATGATGAAAGTAAGCATGTTTGAAAAAACGCTTATTTACAAAGAAATACTGTTCGCCTCTAGATTTTTTAGAAGTTTCAGGTTTTCCTACGAAGCCAGTAATCGAAATAATATCAGTTTCCTCTAATATTGGAACCAATTTTTCGTTGCTATTTCTGCCCAATACATCTGTAATTCGTTTTCGTATGTTGCTTTCCGGTAAGTTGTATATTTCAGTGTCATTTTGATTTAGCGTGAGCTTAACTTCATTATGAGCCATTGCAACTCTCTCAAATTCATGCCTAATATGAGTAAATTCTACAGATTCAGATTTTAAAAAACTTCTTCTTGCCGGAACGTTAAAGAAAATATTTTTGACTTCTATAATCGTACCTGTTTCACATAAACATTCTTCTTTTTGAATAAGTTTTCCTCCTGCGTATTCAATATGAAAACCGTTACCATCTGTTTTTTCATGCTTGGTTTTCATAGTTACCTGAGAAATCGCTCCTATTGACGCCAAGGCTTCTCCTCTAAAGCCTTTTGTCTTCATCTTGAATAGATCTTCTACATGATTTAATTTACTTGTAGAATGCCTTTTAAATGATAAAATAGCATCATCAGGTGTCATGCCTTTTCCATTGTCTTGAATTACAATATTGGTTCGCCCAGCGTCTTTAATAAAAATATTTATTTCTGTTGCCCCCGCATCAATGGCGTTTTCAAGAAGTTCTTTGACAACAGATGCAGGCCGTTGAATAACCTCTCCAGCTGCTATTTGGTTCGAAATATGTTCAGAAAGTAAATTAATCACATTCATATCAATCCATCATTTTGAATATGACCAGTTCGATATCATCAAGACCATTCATGATGAAATAGCCAAGAACAAGAACAATAAAAATAAGCAACAATGATCGTGTATTTTTACTGTAGAGTTGATTTTGATTTATTTGTTGGTTATTGCGCTTTTCTTTAAGCTTTTCGCGCATAAGCATAACCCGATCATCCTCGCTCAGATTTTCATCTGCGTATAGTTTTCGTTTTAAGTCTAATTTCTCCTTTCTTTCATTGTAGTAACGAGGAAAATAAACAAAACGTTTTGGTCTTAATCTTGAATTTAGAAATCTCAATACATCACTATTTACTTAACAAAAATAATGATAATACTTGACCCTTTGAAGGGAATTTGATTTTCTTATTTAGAGGCGAACGACAGTTCCTAAATATTCTGGTTTTTCGTTGCTTTCAGGTTGATCTAAAATCACTTTCCAAACATAAGACTTGTTTTCATCTACCATTTTTCCAGTATTTCTATCGATACCATCCCAAGGTTGATCCGCAGTTGATGTTTCAAACAAAATTGCCCCATCTGCTGGATCAATCACAATCATATGAAATGGAGTACCTCTTTGTGTCAAAGCAAAAGGTATAAAAAACCTATTTCTTGTATCTAAGCTACTAGGCGTAAAAGCATTGACAGCTAATAAATTGTAATCTTCTTCAACGTTAAAAGTAACATTAGAAACAGAGGTGCAACCCTTGTGATCTTTAGTACTCAAACCAATATTGTAGGTGCCTTTTTTGAATAGGTTGAAGCTGTTCTCTTTACGATTTGATGAAACTGCTTCGTCATTAACATACCAAGTATTGTCTCCTTCACTATATGAATTAGCTACGAGCTCTGGTAAGCCTTTTTCATAGTTCAAGTGATCTTCTACCAAAAGTTGGCTTGGTTTGGCTTCAAAAACAGTAAATGACTGCTTCGATACAAATTCTTGAGCCTCATTAAGAGCTCCAACATGGTAAATACCTTTTGATTGAAGTGTCTCTCTGAATAGGGATAACCCAGGGATTTCAATAAGCCTGTTTGAAGG
>JABJEE010000234.1 GCA_018665005.1 Flavobacteriales bacterium | reverse complement strand
TATCAATTATTTAATTTATTTCAGGTTATACAGCTTTATCCAAGGGAGAATGTGCTTAAAAACACCTTACTGGTTCTAATAATGGTGTGTTTGGGTTTTATAGGTTTATCACGATTAATGTCACCCAATCTTTTTAAAATTGTATTCAGAGATTTTTGGTCAAGTAAATTTTACAATGAGTCTTTCAGCAACTCAGAAATCATTTCTCCTGCAGCACATGTACTATTGTCTTTAAACCTATTCATCTCGTTGAATATATGTATGATTGCAGTCCTCCAGGACTCTATTGAATTGGAACGGCTCGCTTCAAGGGTGTTTCTAATGCTTTTTTTCTTTTTTTTAATTCAACAGGCTGGTTTTCGGCTGAGCTCTTTTTTTCTTCAAAACCCGGGCTTGAGGAAAAACATGTCTGTGATCACACATCAGATCTGGAATTTTTTAGGTTTGGTTATACTTCTTTTGGCCTTGTTTATTTTGTTAAACGAGCAACATTCTCAGGTAATTAAATATATCATATATTTTGCCTTGTTTTTACTGCCTTTTACACGGATTGTAAAAGGCTTAATATATGCAAAATCAAATAATTACGATTGGTTATATATAATTTTGTATCTTTGCACCCTCGAAATACTTCCTCTTGTCGTTTTAGGGAAGATTTTTAGAGAATTATTTTAATGAATTATTGAATTTTAATAAAATAGTTTTGGCAATAAAAACAATACTCGTCTCTCAACCTAAACCTCAAAGTAACCGCTCACCTTATTTTGATCTAGCGGAAAGACAAAACCTTAAAATAGACTTTGTACCTTTTATAAAAGTTGAAGGTGTAAGCCCTAAAGAATTTAGAGACCAAAGAGTCAATCTTGGAGACTTTACAGGTGTTCTACTTACTTCAAAAATAGCAGCAGATCATTTTTTTAGAATGGCCGAGGCAACACGATTTGAAGTGCCAGATTCCATGAAGTATTTTTGTATATCTGAAGCAGTCGCTCTCTATTTGCAGAAATATGTGGCATATAGAAAAAGAAAAATATTTTTTGGTAATCAAAACATTCATGATTTGGTCGATATCCTTAAAAAACACAAGTCTGAAAACATTTTACTGCCTTGTACGGATATTTTGAGGGACGTGATTCCAAATACACTAGAGGAGAATAATATTCGTTTTACGAAATCTGTATTGTATCGCACAGTTGCTGCTGATTTATCTGAATTGGAAAATGTATTTTATGATGTTTTGGTGTTTTTCAGTCCAGGAGGCATTGAATCACTCATTAAAAACTTTCCGGATTTTAAGCAAAATAACACTTTGATCGCTACTTTTGGTGCAACAACCGCAACAGCAGCCACCAAAAATGGTTTGAAACCGAATATTAGGGCCCCGCATCCAAAAGCCCCGTCGATGGTAGGTGCAATAGAGTTTTTTATTAAGGATAACCTCAAGAAAGGGAAGTAATAATTTCCTTAATTACTGCACTTACTCCATCTCCAGCTTTTTCGCTTATCCGTGTAAATCCAGACGGATTACTAATTTCTTCTGCTTTTGGGTCGATAATCCATTTTTTAGTTTTTTCAGAACAACACAACACGAGGTTCGCTGCAGGATAAACTTGCAAGGAAGAGCCAATTACGATAAAATGAGTGGACTCATTAACATAACATGCTGCTGTTTCCATCATAGGGACATGCTCACCAAACCATACCACGTGTGGTCTTAATCGGAAACCCTCTGGACACACATCTTTTATGGTAAGTTCATCTCCATTGATTCGATAATAATTCTTTTCTTGATTTGGCCCTGAAGACTTTGCGTATCGAATATTCCCATGCAGATGTAAAACGTTGCTCGACCCAGCTCTCTCATGAAGATCGTCAATGTTTTGAGTTATAATCTGAACATCAGCATATTTTTCTAATTCCACGATTGCATAATGTGCGGAATTGGGCTGGGATTGAATTATTTGTTTCCGACGTTGATTATAAAATTCATTAACCAAATCTGAGTTTTTCCCCCAAGCTTCTGGAGTAGCAATGTCATGGATGTTGTAATCTTCCCATAAACCGTTTGAATCTCTGAATGTTTTTATTCCACTTTCCGCGCTCATACCTGCTCCTGAAAAAACAACAATTTTATTGGTCATATTATATTTATTTAATCATTTCGTAAATTCAGATTTATGTTATAAATTTACAAGACTAAAAAAAAACAAATAATGAAAAAAATTCTACTTTCTGCAATTCTTTGTTCGACTTTATTTGCGAGCAAATCTATTGCACAGCTTCCAGACGGAAGTATCGCCCCGGATTTTACAACGACTGACGTCAACGGGAACACTCACAATTTATATGATTATCTAGACCAGGGTTACTCTGTGGTTATGGATATTAGTGCTACCTGGTGTGGTCCATGTTGGAACTACCATACAGGAGGAGCTCTTGAAGACCTTTGGGCAAATCACGGTCCTGCAGGTGAGCCTGGGGTTTTGGCAAGTACTACTGATGATGTTGTTGTTTTGTGGTTCGAAGGAGATGCGGGTACAGCATTAAGTGAACTTACCAACAGTAGCTTAGGAAACTGGTTAGAGCCAAATGGTCAATCAGTTGACTTCCCAATGTGTAACGACGATAATATAGCTCAGTTGTATGATTTGCCTTATTGGCCAATAATTTATACAATATGTCCTAACAGAATCTTAAAAGAATCTGGTCAGTTGTCTGCAAACGCTCATTATTCTGGAACAGCAAATTGCGAATCAGCAAGTGGTGCTAATAACGGATCTTTATTGGGTTATACTGGTGAAACTATCACATGTGGAGAACCTGTAGCAATGAGTGTAGATCTTCAAAATATGGGTACAGGTGCATTAACTTCTGCAACAATTGAAGTTATGGATGGTGGAACATCAGTTTTATCTTATAACTGGTCTGGTAACCTTGCAACTTATGAAATGGAAAGCGTTAACTTAGGAACAGTATCTCCAACGTCAACGACAACATATTCAATAGAACTATCTGCTGACGACAATGCTTCAGACAATACTGTATCAGCAACGATTAACACTGCTCAAGAGACAGCGGCAACAATTACTGTTGAAGTATTGACAGATACATATGCTGATGAGGTTTGGATGGAATTAACCAATTCAAGCGGTGCGGTTGTATGGTCAGAAGGAAACGAAAACGTACAAGGAAACTATGGAACGGGTCAATTCCCTCCCCCTGCAGATCCATCAAACCCTTTAGCTAACTCTACGGCTTATAGCTGGCCAATTGCATTGCCTGCGGTTGATTGTTATACATTTACAATTTATGACTACTACGGAGACGGTCTTCAAGAAGGTGGTGGTGGAAGTTGGTCTGTTAAAGACAATAATGGAAACGTTATTCTTTCAGAATCAGCTGTAAATTATGGCGCTATGGATGCAGGATTGGTTAAAAACACTGTAGCATCTCTTGATGAAATGACTGCTCAAAATGTTCAGGTTTATCCTAATCCAGCAACTGATGTTGTAAATATTTCTTTCGAGAATACAAATGACACATACGTTTCAATTATGGATCTTCAAGGAAGAGTATTGGGAACTCAAGTTGCTTCAGGAGCAAACGGAACTCAAGTTATTTCTTTCTCAACGGAAAGTTTTGCAAAAGGAACTTATGTGGTTTCTGTTAAAGCAAACGGTTTGACTTCAAATTCAAATGTTGTGATTAAATAACCGCAAACATTTTTAATATTAAAGGGCGCTTCGGCGCCCTTTTTTTTTGTGCTTAAATTTAAAAGAACAGTAAGTTAGATTAGACGAAAGGAATATCTGATAAATTGGCTTTCGAATTTAAAAACCTTGCAAATGAGAAACTAGATATTATTAGTTTCAAAAGAGAGCTACCCGCAGAATTAGAAACATTATGTGGGACTATAGCCCATCAGGACATAGATGATTTAGTAACACTTTGCTGGTTTTAAAGGGATAACCCAATGTGTATCATGGATGATTTACATACGCTTGGGTAAACAAAGATTATTTCTTCTTTTTCTTTTTCATGTTTTGAATTTTATCACCGCGCCTAATGGGTTTTTTAAACTTTTCTTTTAAGGTTTTATTGTAGCTCTTCTTTTCGGTTTTTGCTTTGCTGTTCTTGGCTGATTTTTTATGAAACGAAGCGCCAGATTCCGTCATGGAGTTTTTATCAGATATATTGATTTCGTCAACAGGCTTGTCCTTTTCATCATCCATGAGCTGGTGACTTATCTCTATTTCTTCAGGGATGTTACTTATTGGAATCGTATAATTCATTAAACCCTCTATAGCTTCTTTTAAAACCATTTCTTTTTCGGTGTAAAAAAGAATGGATCTTCCTTGCTGTTTGGCGCGACCGGTTCGTCCAATTCGGTGAATATAATTCTCTGGGTACAATGGCGTATTAAAACTAATTACGGTAGTGATTTTTTCAATATCAATTCCTCGGGCAATAACATCGGTTGCAATCAGAATTCTGCTTGTGCCATCGACGAACTTATCTATTGATTTTGTTCGGTGATTTTGCTCTTTACTGGAGTGAATAACAGAAATTTCAGATTCGGAATTTAAGATTTCAAACAAGCTGTCAGCATGTACTTTCGTGCCAACAAAAATCAAGACCTTGCTAAATTCTATTTTATCTTCTAATAAATGTTTTAGCAAGTTTGCTTTTGTATAAAAATTAGGGACGGCATAGCACTCCTGACTAATATTATCTAGAGGCGTACCGCTAATGGAAATCGTTTTCTTAACGGGGTTAATTAGAAAGCCATCTGTTAATTCATCGACATAACTCGTCATTGTAGCCGAGAAGAGAATGTTTTGCCGTTTTGCAGGGAGGTGGTCAAAAATGTTTTTCAATTGTGTTTTGTAGCCAAAATCTAGCATAATATCTACTTCGTCGATCACCAGTTTTTTGATAGACTTAAGTCGCAAAAGATTGCTAAGCGCAAGATCATATAATCGTCTTGGCGTACCTACGATGACATCAACCCCTTGCGTAAGCGCTTGCTTCTGCGCGATGATATTATTGCTTCCCCCATAAACACCCAGCACTCTTACGCTGAGATAAGGCGTTAATATCTCAACTTGTTCTACTATCTGAATAACGAGTTCTCTAGTAGGAGCAAGGATCAAGACCCTGGGCTGCAGCTGGTCTGAAAATTTCAAGTCCTGTAATATAGGAAGAAGGTAGGCAATGGTTTTCCCGGTACCAGTCTGAGCAATACCTACAAAATCGAAGCCTCCAAGAATCGTGGAATAAGATGCTTGCTGAATGGGAGTAGGTTTTTCAAACCCTAATTCGTCAATCGCTTTTCGCAATTGCTTTTTGATATTGAAATCTTCGAAAGTATTCATTGTGTAAAGTAATTAAGAAAAATCATTAAGTCATTGCATTTGCACCAATTATACTTTAGTGCATGCCTGAGTAAACCATCAAATGGTGCTAACAAAATCAAAAAATACTTTTTTATGTAATTCTAAATCCATTTTGGGCGATAGAGCCACGCGGGCAATATAATCTTTGTCTCCCTCTTTGGTTGTTCCCTGGGTCGATGTGGCAGGAATGGTCCAATAACAGCCTTTTAGTTGACCATAACTCACACAATATTTACTTTCATTGGGAATGTTTTTAATCATTAGATCAATGAGCTTTAGATTCAACGTCCGTTTGTACATTTCTCGTTCATCATCCGTATCGCCTTTGGTCGGAAGGTCTAATGAGAAAACAGAAGGGGTAAATCCCTCTTTTGCCAATGTTTCAGAAACAAAATTAATTTTCGCTTCGGGCAAGGTTTCTCTAATGAAATTGACAAATTCTCGAGTGTTGGCGTAAGCATCGCTAATTCTTTGATTCATTGAAGGCAATTGTTTAGCCAATATTTCATATTGAAGAGCAGTTGCTTCGTTATCACAAATTTGAAGGTGTTGTTCTATTTTTTCCATTAATGGGCCTGCATTTACATTTGCAACGCAGTATCCGGCAGTACACTTGCCACCACTTGGAAACTTAGACCCGCTTGCATATGAAATGGCACGAACATTAGACAGTACAGCCCCTTCTCCTAAAAAATTAATATTTGGACAAAAGGTCTGATCAAGAATAAATACAGGAGAAATTGCGGGTTCTCCAATTTTTGTGATTCTTTTTTTGCCCAGTACTTTTTGAAGCATAATCAAATCAGGAACCTCTACTCTAGGATTTGTAGGTATCTCAGCAATAATATATGGAATGGCATCTTGAGCTGCAATATTTTGAAGAATGGCATCAACACTTTGTACCATGTCACTCCCATCATCTACGGGTAGATCAAGCACCTCAACACCGGACACGGAACTTGCTACTCGTCGCGCTTGATCATTTGTTCCTCCGTAACAATTTGGTGGCACAATAATTTTAATGGCTTTTCCAGGGTGTTTTTCAATGGCATCATGAATTAGCCCCATTAATATGGCATATTGAATTGAGAGTCCACTCGAGGCAACGATGGGTGTCCATGTCGTGGATGTAATCTCTTTAATTGAATTTAAAACAGATGCTTTATTTTCGTTCTTTTTTAAATGCGTTGCATTCGATAATTGTTCTCGAGAAATCTTTTGTAAGGTGATAAGGGCATTTGCCGGTGTCATTGCGATGGTTTCTCTTCTGCGAACATGTTGTATTTCTGAAACATATTCTTCGTTTCCATGACCATTAACCATGATTATACTACCTAATGTTTCATTAATATGAATCAAAAAATCAATACTTTCATTAAGCTCTGTAAAGGGAATTCGCTCATTTTGAGAGATAAAAACAGAGCTGTTTAAGTTCTTTGAAACATCAGATGCAGCAGAAACTTTGTTTAACTCAAAATTATACCCGTAAACGGTTTTAAGTGACTCTAGGTCTAGTGCGGCAGGGAGATCTCCAGAATAGTTGATTTGTGTCGTTTTTCCCTCTAGAGCATTTTTTCTTAAAATGGCTAAAAGAGGCATTGTTTTCGATGAAAAACTGATGACGTTTTTTGAATCCAGACGTATTCTTTGTCCAATAAACCATTCGAGAATACAAGACAATGGATGCCCCAATCTTATATAATCAAATGCCGTAGGAAGCTCCTCTAATGACCTTGTATTGCACACCCCTTTTTCAAATAAAGATTCGAATTGAGTTAAGAATTGATTTTTAGCTTGAGACTCGTCATAAATATCTAAGCGATGCGTGGTCAAGTTGATCCAATCTTTTGGCACGTTTTTTAGAGTATCCTTAATATAATTGAGTGTTTTATCGTCTTCCATTTTATTCACCTTTATAAGCCGGTAAGATACATTTTTTAGAATTTTTAGGAAAGCATTACAGAATGTTTTGCTCTTTTTTATCCATGGCAACAAATAAAGCGCATTTTCCTATATTGTTCTCTGTTTGAAATGAGAAGTAACAATGAGTATAAAATTATTGACATTAAGTATTTTAATGGTTTTAACAATGAGTGTTTGTGGTCAGAGTGATGGTGTGCAAAAAGTACCTGTTCCTTCAGGCTTAGGGCATGGATATGAATTTGAAAACAATGGAAAGCTCATTGGCGCCCCAAAAATGAAAACCGTGTTTGAAAAAGACACTTCATTTAAAATGGTGCGTGTTTCTAATGGGGAATGGTTACGTAAGGCTTTGGGTTCGAATATGAATTATTTAAACCGAAGGGGTTCGGCATCGGCATCTCCTTTAAGCCGGCCAAAGTATAATTATGAAAGTCTAAGAAAAGTAAATCATTTCCTGCAGCAACGAAATCTTGATTCGTTGAATTTATCAGGTTTAGAGCTTCAAAAAGTGTGGGGAGAAGATTCCTGTGGGAATGTTTTCTTTACGAGCTATTACACCCCTATTGTTGAGGTGAGTTTAACACAAGATAGTATCTATAAGTATCCCATATATAAAAAACCAAGCAGTGCTTATTTACAAAAACTATCAAGGTATCAAATTGATAGTAAGCTCTTGCTAAAGAACAAGAATTTAGAAATAGGATACGCTAAAAATTACTGGGATGTGTATTCAATGCAAGTTCAGGGTTCGGGCTATGTTCAGTTCAAAGATGGAACAAAGAAATTATGTGCCTATGGAGGAAATAACAACAAGGCCTATTTGAGTATTGGCAAGTATTTGACGGGTGCGGGTTACATTCGGAAAGAAGATATTTCGATGAAGTCTATTCGAGAATGGTTTGACGCAAATCCAGACAGCCTCCACATTTTAATGAAAAATGCATCATATGTATATTTTAAGGAAACCAATAATCAGCCATCGGGAGCCGCCAATGTTCCTTTGGTTGATTTTGTTTCTATCGCATGTGACTTCAAATATTTACCAAAAGGCGCGCTTCTACTCGGAGAAACCCCTGTTTTAGATGTAGAGGGCAAATTCCTAAAACATGAATTTAGGATACTAATGGTTCACGATACGGGTGGTGCAATTAAGGGACCGGGGCACGTTGATCTTTATGCTGGAGTAGGTACATCTGCAGGAAATTATGCAGGAATGATGAAGCATTATGGTCGGTTGTGGCTCATACTCCCTTAAGCGATGGTTTTAAGCTATTTG
>JABJEE010000233.1 GCA_018665005.1 Flavobacteriales bacterium | reverse complement strand
ATTATTGATGATCGTTATATTCGCTGTTATCAAGAGTATTTGGAGCAGCATCATCCATCTGTTGTTGTTGGCTCTAGCGTATATCAAAAAGAACAACCTAAACGACTATATAGACTGAGGTGGTCCTACGGGGCCAAAATAGAAAGTCAGAGCGCTGAGAGAAGAAAACTGAACTCTAACACCACATTTAAAACGAATAACTTTATCATCTCTAAAGGCTGTTTTCAAAAAGTATCATTCAACGAAAAGTTAAGTGGGTATGGTCATGAGGATACTCTTTTTGGTTATGAATTGAATAAAAACAATATTGAAATTCAACATTTGAACAATCCTGTTTTAAATGGCGATTTGGATACCAATGAAGAATTCCTATTAAAAACTGAGGAAGGACTTGGTAATTTATTAAAAGCATGGAGAATGGTAAACTTTGACCCCGAATTACTTGAAAAGGTAAGGATTTTAAAATATTACAATAGATTTAAGAATTCGAAATCGTTTAAAATTTCATTTCTATTATTTGGAAAGCCGATTAGGTTTATATTAAGTTTGGGTTGGTCAAGTATCGTTTTATTCAATTTTTATAAACTGGGCTATTTGATTCAGCTGAATTCTAAAAAACAATAAATCATTGATTTATAGCTTCGATTAGTTTAAGTTTTTCAATTAACCAGTTTTCATTCTTTGCCGCAGAAATGCAATTTTCTTTCAATTGATGTTGAAGTTTCTGATTCTCTTTGAAGTCCATAATAGAACTTGCAATACCTTCGGGAGTAATATCTTCCATTATAATTCCGATATCGTAATTAACAATGAATTTTTCAATTTCTTTTAGGCGGTTGCTTAATATTGGTGTTCCCGCATGCATGTAATCAAATAGTTTATTGGGTAATGCAAGTTCATGATTTTGATTTACCGCCTTATCCATGAGAAGTCCAAGATCTGCCATTTGAGTTATTTTCATTAATTCAGGATAAGGTCTTCGGGAGAAGAATTTCACAAACTTGGAAAGCTTGTGTTCTGCTACCAAAACTTTGGCCGCAGGAACAATATCCCCATCTCCTACAATCAGTAAAACACAATTCTTACAATGCTTCATTGATAAAATTGACTCTTCGATACCTCTGTCTTTATTTAGGCCAGAGCCCTGGATAATAACAATAAAGTCATTCTCGTTTATTCCCAATGATTTATAATTGGCAGCGCCACTTTGAATTTCATACGGAAGTGGGATGTTTCGAACAACATGGACTGGAACCTTATATTTCTGATGGTATATAGCCGCAATGGAATCATTTACCGTAATTACTGTTTTTAGTTTTGGGAAAATCCATTTCTCTAATCTCAACCAGATGCTTCTTTTAAAAGGGTGTTCCTTAAGCTCACTGACTTCTGTAAACAATTCATGAGTATCATAGATGATTTTCGCTTTTGGATTAAAAAGGTAAGCCAGGAAACAAGCCGGTAATGTATCTAGATCATTTGAGAAAATGAGATGGGTTTTTTTAAAAAGAAGAAATAAGAAAATCCGAAAATTTAAATTCAGATAAAATAAAGGTCCTTTCTCAAACCACAAGTGCATACGCTTTGTTTGATAAGTCCTTGAAGGCATATCTGGGCTGTTTTTTTTCTTTCTTCCCACCAAGATCACGTTATAACCAAGCTCCTTAAGTACTGCGCAAGTCTTGGCTACACGGTTATCTGTGATAAGGTCGTTAGATACACAAACAATGGCGTTTTTTTTAACTTTCATATTTAGACTTTGCAAAATATTGATTTTAACGAAGTTGACAAAAGAAATTTATAGATTAAAAATATTAAAAAAATAGTTTGTGATAAAAAAAACTTTCATACATTTGCAGTCCCAAAAATAAAGATTTTGGGTGTATTACGTTCTTTTTTTTTTGTGATACCAACAAATTGCCGATGTAGCTCAGTTGGCCAGAGCAGCTGATTTGTAATCAGCTGGTCGGGGGTTCGAATCCCTCCATCGGCTCGGAATTGTTGGGGAGAT
>JABJEE010000232.1 GCA_018665005.1 Flavobacteriales bacterium | reverse complement strand
TCCTGCAGGTTCTATGTGCTGCATGATGCCAATGATATAAACATCTTTTCCATCACATATTGCATCTGCTTCAGCCTCAATAGCCCCTCCAAGAAAGTGGTCTAATAGTATTTGATTATTTCCCATTTCATTGATAATGTCAACCACATGATGCTCAAGTTCTTCATTATTAATGACAATTTTCATTTTTTGTCCTCCAAGAACATAGGATGGACGAACCAATAAAGGAAACCCTAGACCATCAGCAAGTTCCAATGCTTGTTCTGCACTTTCCACTACACCATATTTCGGGAAAGGAATATTATTCGATTCTAAAAGTTTAGAGAAACGTCCTCGGTCTTCTGCTAAATCCAATGCGTCAAAGCTTGTTCCTAAGATTTTAATTCCATATCGTTCAAGTTTTTCAGCGAGCTTTAATGCTGTCTGTCCTCCTAGCTGAACAATTACTCCCACGGGTTTTTCGTGCTGAATGATATCAAAAATATGCTCCCAAAAAACAGGCTCAAAATAAAGCTTATCAGAAGTATCAAAATCTGTAGATACTGTTTCTGGATTACAGTTTATCATTACCGTTTCATAACCGCATTCTTTCGCCGCAAGAACTCCGTGAACACATGAATAATCAAATTCAATTCCCTGCCCAATTCTATTTGGCCCCGAACCCAAAACAACTACTTTCTTTTTATCGCTTACAATACTCTCATTTTCAAATTCAAACGTGGAATAGTAATAAGGCGTTTGAGCCTCAAATTCAGCAGCACACGTGTCTACCAGCTTATATACTCGCT
Organism: Flavobacteriales bacterium; assembly: GCA_018665005.1. Lineage (GTDB taxonomy): Bacteria > Bacteroidota > Bacteroidia > Flavobacteriales_D > Crocinitomicaceae > UBA952. The sequence continues at coordinate 2,444 of JABJEE010000232.1, read as the reverse complement.
TAATTCCTAAATCATTTCTTTTTTTATGAACCTCAGATTCCATACAGCGCAAAAGATGAGCGATTTGGCGATCGGCATAACCTTTTTGTTTGGCTTCAAATAATAGCTCTTTAGATATATTTTCAATATGGAACTTTTCAATTTGATTTTCCAAATTGATTAAGTCTTCAATTTGCTTTAAAAACCATATATCAATTTTCGTTTTTTCAAAAATCGTTTTAAATGGGATCCCCAGTTTAATCGCATCGTAGATATGAAACAATCGATTCCAACTCGGATTTTCAAGAGAATTCAAAATGGCATCTTGATTTGTGAGCTCCCTTCCATCTGCACCCAAACCATTTCTATTGATTTCAAGTGATTGACAAGCTTTTTGTAAAGCCTCTTGAAAAGAACGACCAATACCCATAACCTCACCAACCGATTTCATCTGAAGTCCAAGTTTTCTATCGGTACCAGGGAATTTATTAAAATTCCAACGAGGTATTTTTACGATAACATAATCTAATGTTGGTTCAAATAAAGCTGAAGTCGTTTTGGTAATTTGATTTTCCAATTCATCTAAATGATAACCAATCGCCAATTTTGAAGCTATTTTAGCTATCGGATAACCCGTAGCTTTTGACGCCAAGGCTGATGACCGACTCACCCGAGGATTAATTTCAATTGCGATAATATCCTCATTTTCATCGGGTGAAACAGCAAATTGCACATTGCATCCACCAGCAAAGGCTCCAATTGATCGCATCATATGAATCGCCATGTCTCTCATTTTCTGAAATGTTGTATCAGATAATGTCATTGCCGGAGCAACTGTAATGGAGTCCCCAGTATGGATACCCATTGGGTCAAAATTTTCTATTGAACAGATAATAACAACGTTATCATTAGAATCTCTTAAAAGCTCTAACTCATATTCCTTCCAACCGAGAAGAGCTTTATCTATCATCACCTCGTGTATAGGTGATAATTGAAGTCCTCTTTCCAGTAAATCATCAAATTGTTCGGGATCATGAAGTATTGACGCTCCAGATCCACCCAAGGTATATGAAGGGCGAATACACAACGGGAAACCAAATTCTTGAGCAATTTCCTTTCCTTCAAGAAAGGATTTTGCCGTTTTTTGAGGGGCCATAGGCACTCCTATTTCGATCATGAGATCTCTGAAAGCTTCTCTATTTTCAGTAATCTCAATCGCATTAATATCTACACCAATAATTTTAACTCCAAATTCCTCCCAAATCCCGATTTCATCACACTTTATACAAAGGTTTAGGGCTGTTTGCCCACCCATTGTTGGTAAAACCGCATCAATTTTGTGATTTTCTAAAATTTCACGAATACTTTGGGGCTCTAATGGTTTTAAATAAACATTATCCGCAACAACTTTATCAGTCATTATGGTCGCTGGGTTAGAATTAATCAAGGTGACCTCAATCCCTTCTTCTCGAAGTGATCTTGAGGCCTGGGAACCGGAATAATCGAATTCACAAGCTTGACCGATTACAATAGGGCCAGAACCTATTATTAGTATTGATTTTAGAGATGAATCTTTAGGCATAAAAATTTCAATTTAAACAAAGTGAAAACACATTATAAATCGAATGCAAATTTAGTTTAATTGAGTTATGAGAGGATGAAGAATTGTAATTGTTTTTTAACAAAATGAAAAATGATTGTTAATTAATCACTTTTTGGCAATAGAAAATGAATACTTAATCTTATTTTAGTTTTACATGGAATCAAAAATCATCGCAAAAGGTGATGTTCAAATCGAGTACTATATAAGTGGTTCAGGATCAGAACATATTGTTTGTCTGCATGGACATGGACGCCCTGTTGATGATTTCGTTTTTTTAAATGATTCAAATCATAAGCTCATTTTAATTGTACTTCCACACCACGGAAATTCTAAATTCCCAATTGAAAGAATAGAAAAGGATCCCATGTCAACAAATGAGTTCAATCTGCTTTTTAAACAACTATTAGATACTGAATCCATTACAGACTTTCATTTTGTTGCATTTTCCCAAGGAGGGCGATTTGTTCTTTCTCTTATCCCATTTCATGAAGGCAAAATAAAATCGGTTCATCTCATTTCCCCTGACGCCATGGACTCTAATAGTTTTTATAATAAAGCATCACGAAATAGGTGGGCAAGAAAATTATTTATATCATGGGAAAACAAACCACAAAGATTTATAAGAGGCGCTCGAATTGTACATAAGCTTGGTTTAGTACGTCCAAAAGTATTTGCTTTTATTCAAAAATTTGCAGCTGACAAAGCAAGCTTTAAAAGAGCATCTGTTACTTGGAGAGGATTCCGAAATATCACAGCAGACCTAAAGTTACTAGAGGCCGTAATTTCTAAAAATGATTTCCGTTTTGTAATCATCATGGGGAAATACGATCAAGTTATTCGCACCAAACAGGCTGAATCTTTT
>JABJEE010000027.1 GCA_018665005.1 Flavobacteriales bacterium | reverse complement strand
CAACTAATGATATCATCTATTTTTTAATTGGCCATTTAGAAAAAATGAATTTAACGAAACCTGTTATTAATATTTCAGGAAGCGAAAAGCAACTAAAAGAAATAGAAACCATTACAAACAAAATGGATTCTCTTAAGGGTTATGTCTATCATTATAATGCCAATACAAATCTTTTAGAGCTTTTAATGTGAGAATAGTCAGTGGAATTTGGAAAGGACGGAGAATCAAAGAATTGAAAGGATTTCATTCTCGGCCTACTACTGATTTTGCTAAAGAAGGTTTATTTAACGTACTAGAACATTCAATAGACATTGAAGGTTTGGACGTTCTCGACTTATTCACAGGAACTGGAAATATCTCATTTGAATTTATATCGAGAGGAGCACATTCTGTTATGTCTATTGACTCGAACTTTGCATCAATTAAGTTTATAAAAACAACATGTAAACTTTTAAATCCACCAGAAAACAACCATCAGGCTCTCAAATACGATGCGATTAAGTACCTCAATAAAACTGAAGAAAAATTCAACCTGATATTTGCAGACCCTCCATTTGATTATAAAGAATACCAAAAACTCTTACAAGTAATCATCGAATCACAATCACTTAAAAAAAACGGGATTCTTATTATAGAACATTTTAAAAAAGTTGATCTAAGCGATTTTTCTGGATATCAAAAATCCCATCTATTTGGAAATGTCTGTTTTAGTTTTTTTAACTTTGATAAACATGAATAAAATAGCTTTATTTCCTGGTTCATTTGACCCTTTTACAAAAGGTCATGAATTTATCGTTTCTCAAGGTCTAGAAATATTCGATGAAATCATAATTGGTATCGGTATCAATACAGAAAAAAAATACCTTTTTGATATAGAAAAAAGAATTAAACACATAGAGCAAATATACTGTAGCGAAAATAGGGTGTCCATTAAACGTTACACGGGATTAACCGTAGAATTCTGTAAAGAAGTTTCAGCCTCGCATATTTTGAGAGGCTTAAGGAATAGTATTGACTTTGAATATGAAAAACCCATTGCTCAGATGAATCGTTCTATGTCAGAAATAGAAACGTTATTCATTGTAACCAGTGAGAAATTCAGTCCAATCAATTCATCAATTGTGCGCGAAATACATAAAAATAAAGGAGACATATCCTCATTTGTAACCCATCCAGAAATACTCGTTTAAAATGTGGCATTATTTATGCAAAATCAAGAGTATGCGTATCATCGTCTTTATTTTTTTGTGTAGTACAAATTTCGCAATGTCAAACACGAAAATTTTGGGTTCTGCCCTGAATGCCAGTAATCAATATGTCTACGTATCCGAAATAGTAGACTACATCACAAATTCAGAATCCATTATATATACAACAACTGTTAACGAACGCGGTCAATTCATGATTGACATTGAAGATTTAGGAATACGAAAAATTGTGATTCGAATTAAAAATTCCTTTGCAGAATTATATGTTCAAAATAACACCACTTATTATGTTGAATTTCCTCAAGAATCAATTGATGTAATCAACTATTTTTCAGGAAGTGAAACAGAAATGCTTTTTTTTAATCTAGATAGTACCGATATTAATTACAAAATATTAGGTTTTGAGGCATGGATGGATGATGAGATGGCAGATTTGTATATTTTAAAGGATGTTGAGCCTGTAAAGTTTATAGAGGGAATCCTTAAATTTAAATCAGATGTTCAATCAGCATATGCATATGACACCTCTTCTTTCTTTACCGATTACATTAAATATTCATTAGGTACAACTGTTGACAACATCTACTATTTCGGGGCTCCTTCAAAATCTACTAAATATGAATTCTTTCTAAAAGAGAATCCTATTTTACACGAAAACCCCGCTTACATGGAATATTTAAATGATTTTTATGACCAATATTTATTCCAAATGAATACGTCAATAAGAAACCCATTAATCCAATCGATATACGACAATAATGCAAGCACCATGGTAACCGCAGTTTCTTTTGATAGTTTGGTTCCAAACAAAGAGTTTGCTGAGTTAATAGCTCTTAAAATCATTCAACAAGAATATTATGCAAATAGACTTCCACAAAACAACTTGATTTATATTGCCAATGAAATCAGAAAAACTTCTTCTTTTAAGCAGAATAAGTTAATAGCTGAAAATCTAATTGATGAATTTTATACCATTATTGAAGGCGATCCTTTGCCTATAATGAATCTTACGGAGGATACCCAACTCATACCACCACTGAACAAATTTCTTTACATACATTTTTTTGATCCCGAAAACCCAAGTAGCCTTTCTGAAACATCTGCATTGAGAAGGCTCTTTGAAAAATACAATAGTCACATAGAATTTGTTAGTATTTATTTAAACCAAGGTATACGATTAAGTGATTTTGGAGACCGGGTGGTTAGCGGAATTAAATGGAATGTTTATGCTTTGGATTATGGTCATCCTATTTGGAAGTCTCTCAACGTTGGAGCTTTTCCTTACTACATCCTTACTAAAAATGATCTCAAAATCGTTGGGCTTCCTGCCCTTGGCCCCTCACCAAACGGGGTTTATGAGACGATTGAAAAGACTTTTTATGATATTCAGAAAGGCAATTAATTATTCAATCTCAGCAGAAAGACCGCTTTGAATCATTGAGTTGTACATTTTTCTTAAGTCGGACAGTTTACCACTCTTCACGTTGCATTTCCCCCTATTATGAACCAGCCATGCACATTGCTCAGCCTGTATAACATCGTGCTTACAGATTCTTATTAAACAATTAATTACATGATCAAAAGTGTTGATATCATCATTATACAAAATCAATGAATAAGATGCTGAAACATTTTTTTTGGTTTGTTGATTTTGTTTGGTTTCCGTATTTGATTTCATAAGATTATTTTAACAATTCATTCAATTCGTCACGTAATTCTGTCTTTTCGATTTCGTTATTCACATAGAAAATGAGGTGATTTACTCCTTCTAAAACAATGAAACGAACGGTTTTGTTGGATCTTAGTATCCAATTTGCGAGTTTACCAGGAATTTTATTACCCAATTCAATTCTGTATTCAATAAATTCCTCCGAAATAAATTCATTTTCTTCCATGCCTTTCATATAGAATGACATGATTGGTGTAAGTTCAGATGTATTTATTATTGATGATGTAATATTCGCATCATTTTCATTGTAATTAAATACCCCTATTCTATTCAATCGTTCAATTGTACCCTCTTCAAATGAATCAGAATTAAAGGTGTAAGAAACCATCTTAATTTTTTCAACTTCCTCCTCTACTCTTATTATTGGAATCTCTATTGGTCTAGACACTTGAGTTATTTCTTGTTTACTATTCATAGATTGATTGTTATCAACGCTTTCATTATCCTGAATTGATCCATTAAGAACGGACTGAATTTCTTTATCAAATAATATAGCGTTTCCATTTTCAGTAATAAGATTTCTTGATTTTTGAATGGAGATGCGTTCCCCATTATAATATGCAACAATAAAGGCATCAGAAATACCCAATGACACCACAGCCTTCTGTCTGTCTCTTGCCTTTTCTATTGAATCAAATTTCCCTGAAGAGTATCTATATAAACCTGAAGCAAGGTAATAATTTAGCTCTTCAATTTGAGACAGCTCACTACCTCTAATTTTGCGATTAAATGCTCCGACCTGAACAGAGTAAAACAACCCTTTGACATTGATGGTTCTCACAACATTATTACCATGCTGCTCGATATTTGAGTTAATAGAGGTCATCACATTCTCTTGACTAGAATTATCTTTTTCTGAAAGAATAGTCGTATTCACTTCGGATTCATTAGAAACTCCATTCCCTTTTGAATTTACATCAGAATTGTTATTCTCATTTGAAGAATTTATAGCTATTGGTTCATTTCTAGCCGATGCCAAACATTCCCCATTTCTCTCGTACTCTTTTCCCTTCCAATAAGGCAATCGTTCATCATTACAATAAGAAACAATAAAAGCATCCGAATAACCTATAGACCTTATGGATTTTTGAGCTGATACAGCATCATTACTATTGTTAAAATAACCAGCCATGTATACGATTAGACCATTATTTAATTGCTGCCCAGAAACTGGAGTGAATTCACGATAAACATCCTCTCTAACTGGTCTTCGAAATGCACCGACCTGAACCCTAAAATTTAAACCAGAAGGATTGGTTTCAAGAATAGGCAAAGTTGCCTTGTTTTCAACAATGATTTTCTCCTCGAGTACAACAAAGCTATTTCTTTCAGAATTATTTGGAGGGACTACATCAAGAATGGATTGATTTAATCTGGTTGAAGAAGTCAAACTGTTATTAGAAATCCTGTTGTTTATATATGATTCAAACAACTCCGAAGAATCAATTGAATTCATTTCATTTACTATTGAAATGATTTCTCTAGAAATTTTATCTTTTTTGACTTCATTGACATATAAATAGCCATCGATTTGTGAATCCTCAACTTGAGATGTAGAAACATTCGAATTATTTACGTTTAATTGTTCAAGTTCTTCAGTTTTTAAATTGAGTAGGGCTCTTTTTTCAACATAAGACTTGAAAGCCTCCGATTTGGGAGAAAAATCTTGAACAATTTCTTTTGACTGCTTTAGGGACACATTTAAGACACTTGTAAATTCATTTATTTGTTTTGTATTGTTCTTAATACTCTTGACCGACTTACTATCCACAATAGGATTAATTCTATTTTGATATAAATATTCAAATGATTTTGCATCATCATTCTGAACAATATTACTTTTATTTAACTCAATATTTTGTTTCAAATAAGCAATTGCTTCTTGAATTTCTGCCATTTCTTTAATTTTCTCGCTTTGCTCTTTTGTAAGCTCATTGCTATTCAAATTATCACGTAAAGAACGGTCTAGAGCTAACATCACATCTTCATTTTTAACCAATAGTTCTTCCAAAAGTTGATTTTCACTCTCAATTTTATCTCTACCTAAAACATAGGTATAGTAAGCATTAGTTCTTTGAATTTCAGCTTTACTCTTAGCTGAAGTTTGAACAGATTCAATCTTTAACTTCTCATGATCAAATTCATTAAGCTCTTCAAGCTCCATTTCTAAAAGCTCCATTTTACTTTTGTTCGCATCAATTAACCGAGCTATAAGCGATTTAACATTGTTTGAGGAAGCGCTTTTCATGCGCGATTTCAAATCATTTTCTTTAATTTTAAGTTCTCTTAATTGTGCTTCAATATTACGCTTTCCTTCAAACTTTACATCAGGAAAATTGGATTTCAATTTTACATATTTGTATTCAATTTTTTCGTTCGCAATAGCTATATCAAGCTCTTTTTTGAAATACTCCTTTAAGTCCGTTTCATTTAATTCAATTTCTTCAATGTTGTTGGATTTGCCAACAGACGCATCTCCCATACTTTCCTCAAGAACCAAAGAAGTTAAATACTCAACTGATTTGCTATTACTTTGAACCAAATCATCAACCACTTCATTTGATACCCCATCTTCTCGTGATTCTGTAGATCGTTCTTCTTCAGAAGACCTTGTGTTCAACTCTTCCGTATTGTTCTCGGTATTGGTATTGCTTTCTGAAGTATTCTCCTCTTCTGTACTTTCATTGCGCACTGCCAAGGTCTCAGTTGATCGTTCTTCTTCAGAAGACCTTGTGTTCAACTCTTCTGTATTGTTCTCGGTATTGGTATTGCTTTCTGAAGTATTCTCCTCTTCTGTACTTTCATTGCGCTCTGTGGTTGTTGATGTCAATTCTTGATTCTTTTCAACAATCTCCTCAATATTATTTTGAGACAACTGAATCAATTCGTTAAGCTCATCATTAGATTCGGTTAGTGTTTCATCAACTTTAAGATTAATAAGCTCTATAAATTCATTTTCAGTGATTAACGCAAGAGAATCTTTTACTTCAATTGGTAAATTCGTTGATGAAATTTGAGATAAACTCTCTTCTCTTCCATCACTAATCTCAGTAAGAACCTGCTGTTCATCAATTACCTTATTGATATAAATCTCATCAGCATAAAATTTCACTTGCTCCTCTTCAGTGATTGTAAAATCCTTAATATCAATCGAATCCTGTTCGTTTATTCCAGTTTCAATTAATGTTAGATTCAATAAAGACTCCTCTGAAAAAATGATTTTTTCCGATAACTCTTCTCTCTCAAGTTCTAAACCTTGTTTTTCCTTGACTTTATTAGAGACTTTTGTCTCTATTTGCTTAACAGAATCCTTAAGACTCTCCCAATCTTGTAGGGAACTCACCTCTGACATTTGGTCCTTTAATTCAACAATAGAGCTCATCTCCTCTAATATCTCAGACTTAAGAATATCAATGTTTGTCTCTGTGGTTTTGAAATCGTCTTCCATCTTATCTTGACTTGCTCTCGCCATATCCGGTACTGAAGGAATCAAAGGCTTGTAATTTTCTGGAGTGTTGTATGCTGTCAATATTGACCGAACAGAATCAGTTTGACCAGCAAAACTTTTTTCACTAACATCCTTATTTATGTTGGCTATTTCAATATAATCATTCTCCAACTCTTCATCACTTCGAAAATTATCATAAAGCTCAATTTGTTGATTATAATTATTTATGAGCGCTTTTCTTTTTACGAAAGAATCCCTGAGTTCTTTTTGTAAAGATTCCTTTTCATTGGAATCTGCTGATTCAATATTTTCAACAATTCGATTGATTTTTTTGTCAATAGACGCCAAAGTCGTTTTCGCTGTAACTATATTTTTGGCTACTTGTCTCTTCTGCCTTATTTGATCTTCAATTTCGGCCTCGATATCATACAACTCATCAATTTTAGCATCAATAGCTTCCTGGCTCAGTTCCTCAACTTCCTTATTTTCATTTTTAACTTCGTTCTCTTCATTCGCTTTTATGGATTCTGAATTGACTATTAATTTTGAAAATTCCTGAAAATCAATAACATTAACTTCACTTAGCAAAGAGGACTGGTCTGTCAATTGCTCATCAAAAAGAAGTATCTCTTTCGAACCTTGAAGCTTATACGAACATTCAACTTGATAATCGTAACCTTCCACTTTTGGCGGAAAATTAATATCATGCGCAAATTCCTGATCACTACCTTCGATAGCTGCTGTAAGTTTATATATTCCTGGAGCAGGAATCAAGATGTTCACAAAGCCACTATCATTTGTATTGAATGGGCCGAATTCATCCTTAGACATTCGATTGGTTAAATAAAATTGTGCAGATGTATTCTCATCATTTACCTCATCACGAAAAACCAATCGAGAAACAAAAGTAGGAACCTCCCGGTCAGAGAGCTTCGACTTAACAACCTCAACAAATCCAATATTAGAATTTCGATTCGTAGTAAAATACACATAGGAAGCGGATTCTATTGGAATATATAAAAAATCATCATAGGTAGATGAATATGGGAAGTTTAAGTTTTCAATAGTGCCAAAAGACAGGTTTTTTAAGTTAAAACGAACCCTGAAAACATCCATTCCTCCTATAGAACTGTGCCCATCCGAACTAAAATAAAGATAACCCGAGGTTTCATCAAAAAAAGGAAAATCCTCATTAAATGATGAATTTATTTCAGGACCTAGTCTAACGGGTTCTTTCCATTCATTATTAGAATCTTTTTGTTGAATAAATATATCTTTTTTGGCGCTTTCTAATTTAGAGTAACTTGAAAAGAATCGATATTTCATACCGCGCTTAAAAACATACTTCGGCACAAATCCCTTTTTTTGATTCATTTTTGAAAAGACATCAGAATTTGAATACAACTTGAAGTTTTCTGAATCAAATACATAGGATGAAAAATAATTTTCTTGTGACATCTTTTGCATAGAAATAACCTCAATGGCTCTAGGACTTTTCAATAATGAAATTGCATTTTGACATCTTTTAATCTCATCCAGACAATGGTAATCCTTATTCTTACTTGTTTTAATTTTGACATAGTCCTCATACATCTCAATAGCGCGTTCAAACTGATAATTCAAATGATATAATCGACCCTTAAAATAAAATACGTCAATTGGAAAGCCCTCTTGATTTAATAAATAATCAAAATATTTTTGAGAAGAACTTGGACTCTTTGTATAAAAAAGACAAACTGCATATTTAAAATTATAATCAATATTTTTAATATCATTTGACAGTAATTGACGATATCCGTTGACTGCATTTCGGTAATCTGCTTTAGAAAAAAATGAATTAGATTTTTTCAAAAGCTGACTTTCAGATTGAGCGTAGGAATATTGAAATGAACCCAGAAGCCCAAAAAGAAGAACAAGACGATATGTATAGATTCTATAAAACAATATTTGAATATTGATAAACTCGTAGAGTTTACGCCTTTCGACCGGAAAAGTTCATTTTATTCTCCTCCCCGCGCATTAGACGATTAATATTTTTTCTATGAGAAAATAAAACAATCAATGAAACCACAATAGAAAAGATAATCATAATTCGAGCATCTTCTTTCATCGCAAAAAAACTAATAAAAGGAAATACAATCGAAGCAATAATCGCACCAAGTGACACATATCTTGTCCATAAGAATACCATCAAAAAAAGAGCTAATGAAATAAGGGCCGTATCTAAATTAATTGCTAAAATTATTCCTAATGTAGTGGCTACGCCCTTTCCTCCTCTAAAATTTGCAAAAACTGGAAGTACATGACCAATTATGACACAAAAAGAAGCTATGAGCTGTAAAATGAGAACCTCATCTTTAAACCCTAAATAAAAGTTGTCTAAAAACAAGGGGATCGAAGCTGCAAGATAACCTTTACTAATATCAATTACCAAAACGACCCAACCCCAATTCTTGCCTAACACCCTGAAAGTATTAGTAGCTCCAGCATTATGACTACCATGTTCTCGGATATCAATATCATGAAAAATCTTACCTACCCATACCGCGGTGGGAAAAGATCCAAGTAAGTAGGACACAAGAATGAGAAACAGAAAAATCATTTTAGTTTTTTTAGAAGCATCATTTCGTACATCATTCCCTCATCGCCATTTGTAAAAGAAAAATTCTTTGACTTTCTTTTATCCTCTTTAATTTCTAAAATAGTATTCATATACCCAACATCTTTCGAATTCACAAATAGTTTACCGTTCTTCTTTTCTTTAATAAATTTAAAAGAATAATCTAAACTTGAATCATCAGTTTCAATCTCGATCTCAAATCCTTGTACATTTTCATTTGAGTTCGATTGAAGAAAAAGCAACTTCATTGGAATTCTTTTAAGCACAATTTTATCATTTATAGAGAATACTGGTGTTCTGCTGTATTTTGTCATTAAGCCCGAAACCGCATCTCGACCAGAAACTTTTTTATTCATATAGAACTCAAGATGTAGCTCAGGAAACACATACGACTCATTCATAAATGTAGGAGTTTTCTTAAGCTTATCTTCGTCATAATCTTTAAATAACTTTTCTGCTTTATCTTCACTTTCAGCTAAAATTGAAAATATATCCGTTAATCTCTCCTGAGTCCCTTTACTAAATGTATATTCTTCTAACGTATCTGATTGTTGCATGACACCACCTAAATAATTCGATATGTTTTTGGGTAATGGAATATCCACTTTAGCAAATAAATCTAAACTTGTAATACCATTGGAATTATTAAATCTAATATCTCCAAAAGAAGTGACGTTAACCGGTGAAAGATTAATGCCTAAATCAATCGGGCCTTTGCCTTCTAAAGAACAAGTTTTTTCATTTAAGATTAAAGAAGTATTGGCATAAGTATAATTGTCTATCCCATTATTATTGGATAGTATAAACTCTTCGTTCTCGTAATTATAATTAAGCACTCCATAAGCTGAAAAAAGAAATAAATCTGTTTCTCTTTCCTTTTTTGACAAAAAAGTAGGATAGATTACCAAACTATCTTGTGACTCGGAATCTTTCCATAAAAAACCAGCTGCTAGGGGGGCTTCTTTTTTATTCATTGGGGATTCTTCGATTGGAATCTGGACATTTTTTGCCAATATGGTATCGTTAAATTTCATCCATGATTTATTAAAATCGCATAAATGATTTACACGTGTAAACCCATCACAGATTACGCCATCGTTTTTTGATGAAACTTTAAAGTCGCCGAAATAGTCAAATTTTGAACTTAATTTAAACTTTACGTCTTCTTTTATATTGGTACTTGCAATGGTCTGGGTTTTATCAAAATAAATTTTACCAATATTAATTTTAGTCAACGCGCTATCTCTGTCATAATATAAATAATACCCAGTTCCTAAGAATTTATTTCTTCCCTCTACTGAAACCGTTACATCTGAAAATTGATGAATTTTAGTAATTCTATTCGCAATAATTGTTGCATTATAAAAGGTATCTATTACCGCATCTTTCTGTATTCTCAACTTTTTCTCATCAGGGTATACAAAAGCATCTCCCAATTCAAGAAAATCTACTTTGAAGCAATTAATGGTTTCATTTTTCAGATCATATTGAGCACTTATAGATTTAAACTGAAGAGAATCTTGATCTATATCCATTGAGAAGAAATTATTTTCGACAATTCCCGTACTACTCTCAAATTTTGTTTCTGAATTCTTTTCTTTTTCAAAATCTATTGTTTCACCATCCATTTGCCATAAAAACTTATCCATTTGACAGTAATAGTTATTACTAGGGAACTTGATACGCTTTGTCCCACTTGAATTAAACTCCCCTATTCTGGTTTCAAAAGAAATATGCGACTTCAGTCCATCAGACTGAATAGCCAAAGGGTTTTCACCCATCTTAGCAAATCGATTTCTCAAATTAAATGACGATGAATCAGAAAATATCTCATTCGCTGAAAACGTGTACTTATAGGCAAACAAAGATGCATCTAATAAATCTATACTTCCCGATCCTTCTAAGCCATTCTCTGAAAATGTTAACGAGCCTTTAAGGTAAGATTGGTTTCCAAACATGGAAATGAAATTATCTCTATAAGATTTTACAGTTAACACTTTCTGTCTCGGTTTAAAAGATATTTCCGATATTCTAGCTGCAACCTCTGGATACTCAATATCTAGTGAATCCTTTTCATTGTAAAATTGTGCCAATCCTATAGTGGAATCGGGAAGAAAAGTAAGCTTTTTAGAAACGGCCTCTGCATTCATGAAATTGATGGTGCCTGCCCCTTGAAGACCATTATTGGATAACATTATTTTATTTTGATATCTCGATTCAGTTTCATAAAAGGGATATCCTTCTTCAGGAGCAGTTGTCAAGAATCCAAAAGAATAATCATTCATGATTCGCAAGGGTTCATTCAAGTTTGGAAAAATACCATCAGATTTCAAAACACCGGATAATCGTAAACTTTTCTCATCTAGATTATCTAAACTATCCAAAACAAATGGGTCTAGCGCATAATAGAATCTGGTACTGTCATAGGAACCATTTACTGTTGACTCTCCGTTGTAATAAACCCTAAGAGAATCCTTTACATCTATATAAGGGTATTGCTTATTGGCTCCGTTCCTTCCTGATTTTGAATCTTTTAAATCAATAAATAACTTCCCGTTAAATCCTTTAAAACTACTGACCATATCAATTGGCCCTCTTCCGTCTCTTTGACTTAAAGGATTAACACTCAAATACGCCTCATCAGAAGTGTCTATTGAAATCATAAATTCATCGTAATCAAATGTGGATCCAATATTATGTGTAATTAACTTGCCAGACATTAACCAGCCGGAAAAAACAATGTTTCTATTCTGAAGCAATCGAATATAGGATGAGTCAGGATACAAAAATGTTCTCTGTTTTGAAGAGAAATTGACCTGTTCAATTTCATTCATGAAAATCTCACTTTTATTTACATCAATGTATGCATAACAGGGTGTTTGTTTTCTTCGATACGAGATTTCATCATATTCTTTCTTTAATTTTTTCAGGTAAGGATCTTTCCGAATTTCTTCATCTGAATAACTGAATTTTTTAGGTCTTAAATCCGTAACAAACCTTAACTCATCATAATCTTTCTCACCTTTTTTAGCCAAGGCATAATTGATGAGCTTCTTCTCCACGATAACATGACTCGAATTGGAAGAGTATTGGATAAACCCCATGCTAGAAATATCAATAAGCTGAGACTTACTCTGTCCTATAGTTTTCCTGAGCTTACTCGCTACCTTTCCAACTGGCAACTGATAAGAGTCCTCGCTAATACTGAGCTCTGCAATTGCCATAAGAGGATTTACATTTCCTATTCCAGAAAATTTATCAAAAATTCTTTCATCAAAATAATTCCAAGACTCTATATGAGCATAACGCTGTGATTGAGCTGTCCCAACTTCATAAGTGTACATGGGAAAGGGAGTATTAAGTCTCCAAGATAATACTGGGGCATCTATGAATACTTTGAAAAAATTATCTACAAACGGCACAGGATTGGTCCCCTTTTTATCTGCAGTTATTTTAAGTTCTTTTTGTTTCTCATTCCAATAAACAAGAGCTCCTTTGGTATACAATGAATCCCCATTTTCATAAAACATTGAAATATCAGCCTTTCGTGAAATGATTTGCTGAGGTGTCATTACAAAATTAAGCGACCTCAATTCAAAAAGTCTTCTATCGTTATATCTAAGTGTAACTTTAGCCAAATTATCCTCTACTCCTCGACCAATAAAACGATCTCCCTCTAAAGTAAACCCACCATCATAATCAATTTGATCACGCAAATCCTTAATTAATAATCTTTTTTCAAAAGAATTAAATATGGGACTTGATTCACCTTCTTTTAAACTGAAAATGGTTTTGTCCTCAAGTTTTCCAAGAATTGGCTTTTCGAAATAAGGAGTGGTTAGCTCTACTGTATCTATTTTTATTTTTGTCTCTTTGGCCAATACCGTGTAACCCCTAATTTTAGCGAATGTCTCATTTTTTGGAAAACCTACCTTTTGCCAGGTTATCTCTCCACCTCTGGCCTTCCACATTTTTCTCGAAACATCATAATAACCAGATGTGTTGTAGACAATTACACTATCTCTAGGACCAGATTGGTAAACCATACATTTCAAATCTGTATTCTTAACGACCAATCTTAGTGTCTTATCATTTTCCCACTTTAGATCCCCTCCATCTAATACCCATCGGTAATCTGACTCTTCATAAAAACTTCTGTGTTTAAATAAACCCCCACTGAAACGTAGGAAAGACTTTAATTCCACAGCATCTGATTCCATCAAATAAGTATCATAATATGAATGCCATTGAGATATAAATGAAGATGGAAAAGAATTGGCTTTAGAATAATAAATCGCATATACATATTGTATTACTTCATCAGCTGAATAAGACTTATTAAACATCTTATTACATGTTTCAACTAATCGGGTATATTCCGTGGAATTTAACTTTGAGGAATTTATAAATTTTGTAAAATCCCTTTTCACAAAACTAGAGAACGATTCACTCTCAACAATTTTTGGAAGTTGTTTAAGGAATTTATCTTTTTCAATTGATAACTTTTGAGCTTGAACAAAACTCAATATCAAAAAAAAGAAAGTAAACAATAATAACTTCATAAACTCATTTTTGTAAAATGAGCATTGCCCATTCATCTTTTGTATTGGTAGACTTGTATTTTAAACCTATCGACTCAGCAAGTACTCTTAGCTCATTAATATCTGTAGAGAAAAAGCCACTTAAATATAGCAATCCATTTTTATTTAAAGACATAAAGTATTGCTTCAAATGACTCTTTAAAATGTTTTTATTGATGTTGGCAAAAATGACATCAAATTTCTTGCCAGCGATAAGATCAACATCTCCACAAGATGAAATAATATGATCACAATTATTGGTAATGCAATTTTCAATGCAATTTTCAACCGACCATTCCTCAATATCAATTGCTGTAATATCGGTACAACCTTGTTTCTCACATAGAATGGCTAAAACACCCGTTCCTGCACCCATGTCTAAGATCTTTTTCTCCCTTAAATCAAGTTGTAAAATGGCTTCACACATCAAATATGTGGTTTGGTGATGACCTGTACCAAAAGACATCTTTGGTTGGATAACAATAGTTCGTTTAAACTTTTCATTCCTTTCATGAAAAGGTGCTATTATACAAAGCTCTTCATTTATTTCCACAGGAGAAAAGTTAGATTCCCAACTGGCATTCCAATTTTTATGCTTTATAATGTTCTTTACGAAAGATATTTCTACCCCCTTGCCATCAAAAGAATCCAATATTTGTTGAAAATCTGCTTGCACAAATTCAATCTCCGAAATAAATGCGTTTAACACACCCTCTTTCTCATAAAAACCATGAAAATTTATTTCAGAAAGATAAGCCATTAATATATCCGACCAAGGATGGAAAGGTTTTATATTAAATTGAAATTCTAAATGATTCATTTAATCGAGTCAACTATTTTCAGAAATGAATCAACCTTCAAAGAGGCTCCTCCGATGAGTCCTCCATCGATATTCGGACAGTTGAATAATTCATTGGCGTTATTTTCGTTGCAACTGCCTCCGTATAAAATTGAAATTTCACTTGCCAATTCCTTAGAGAAAGTATCTATTAAAACTCTTCTGATAAAAGCATGCATTTCTTCAGCCTGAAGGGGAGTTGCGGTTAACCCCGTACCAATTGCCCATATGGGCTCATATGCAATGGAGATTGAATTCAACTCATTATTTGTAAGCGAATTTAAAATTTCCAATTGAGATTGTATTTTCATTAAATGACTTCCATCTTCTCGCTCTTGTAATGATTCACCACAACAATAAATGATTTTAATATTGGCATGAAGTGCACTTTTGATTTTTTTGAATAACAACTCATTCGATTCGTCAAATAGCTCTCTTCTTTCACTATGACCAATAAGAACATGAGTGCAGCCCATATCTTTTAGCTGAATGGCACTAACCTCTCCCGTAAATGCTCCCTTGTTTTCAAAATAAAAGTTTTGTGCACCTACTTCGATTTGTGAATCATTAATTGAAATCAAATCAGAAATATAGATGCTGGGAGGAAAAATAACAATATCAGCCTTCTCGTTTTCTGGTATACCATTTTTCAAACCTTCAAGTAATGAGACGGCCTCATCTCTCATCAGGTTCATTTTCCAATTTGCCGCAATAATTTTGTTTGCCATTAATATTCTCGTTTTATTTCTTGAAGTAATTTGTTTGCATTAAATTCATTATCTGCACTACCATCAAAGAAAATTCTTTCCTTTCCTTCAAATAAATACAACACTCCTGGGAAATCTTTTTCACCCCAAAATAAAGGAACAAAGTCCTCAATGGACAAAACTTTATAACTGTATTCTTTCCCGATGAATTTAAAGTAATCGGCTATTTCTGTTTCAGACCCATTGCCCGATTCATCCATAAATAAAATTCTAACTTCAGGAACTAACCCAGGATACTTTTTACTTAGATCAGAAATTTGTTTTCCTGTTTCCATACAATGCTCACAGGTGGGTGAGAAAAAGCACAGGAGTTTATTACCTTGAGCAATATCATCAAAGTACTTGGTGTAAACCGATTCCTTTGCTTTGGTATTTGATCCGGAAACCACAGAAGATCCTTGTGGCAATAGAACAAACATCAATAATGAGGTTGATAAACCTGTAATCAATAAGGGATTTAACTTTTTTGTGGATTCCAACTGATCTTTGAATACAGTGAGAGGAAGTATCAATAAACCGATAGTCAAAATATTTTTTAGCAACGCCTCTAAAGGAGTCATGGGAATTAATTCTCCAAAACAACCACAATTACTTGCATCTCCGTTAAATACTTGAACAAGTAAATGAATAGAAAAAACAGATAACAAAGCAATGGTTGCGGGGATAACTATTTTCTTTAAATAGTATGGTAAGAGCATCAATAAGGCTATCGACAGCTCAAAACCAATTAATAATCTTGAAACCACTTTAGCTGTTCCACCTTCAATACCAACTGCACCTAAATATTTAGCTTCAAATGCGGCTATACCCATTACTGGAGACGGGTAAAGCTTTGCCAAAGCAGATAAAATAAAGAGCGCGGACACCAAAATTCTAATACCCCAAACTACTTGTCTTTTTGATTGATTCGTCATGTTTTTATTTTTGAAATTAATCTATTTACGTATTCCTTTTAAACTTTTAACAGTTCTTTAACCCTGAAGCTCGAGATGAATTAATGCAAAAACGGCATAATTTAGCATATCAAAATAATTACCCTCAACACCTTCACTCGCAATAGTCTTTCCCGAATTATCTTCGATTTTTTTTATCCTTAATATCTTTGTTAAAATTAAATCCGTTAATGAACTTACGCGCATATCTCTCCATGCTTCACCGTAATCATGGTTCTTACTTTCCATTAACTCAAATGCTTCTTTAAAAATTGAGTCATACCATTCTAAAGCCTGATCACTGGATAAATCTTCCTCCTCAAAATCAAATTTGTGTCTTAATTGAACTACAGCCATTGCACAGTAATTTACAATAGAAGAAAAGGCATCCTCAAAACTCTCACCAACCTTATTCTCACCAGTATCCTGTATCGTTCGAATTCTATTCGCCTTGATGAAAATTTGATCTGTCAGAGAACTGGGTCTTAATATTCGCCATGATGTGCCATAATCAATTGTTTTATTTCTGAATATTTCTCTACAAACATTCATTACTTTTGTATATTGTTGTGTTGTTGTTTTCATTCGTCAGAAATGTATATTGATCAAAAAGTCTATAAAGCCCAAAGTATAAATATAAAAGGAAAGCTTTTCCATTTTGATACACCAAAGATAATGGGAATTATTAATTTAAGTCACGATTCTTTCTATGAAAATGACTCTGAAACATCGGTTAAAGACATCCTTGTAAAAATTCAATTTTTTATAGAAAATGGAGCAGAAATAATAGATATTGGAGGAGTGTCAACAAAGCCTGGTTCTAGATTACCCAATATAAAGGAAGAAACAAATCGTGTTATTCCAATAATAAAAAAAATCCGCGCAAAATTTCCAAACATCATTATATCCGTTGATACTGTCAGGTCAAGTGTGGCATCAGAGGCTATTCTTAGTGGGGCGGATATAATAAATGATGTGAGTGGTGGATATGGTGACAAGAAAATGTTTGAAACATTAAAAAAATATCGTTGTCCTTATATTCTGACTCATAATATTAAAAAGAGCATAAATAATGACAAACTGGAAAGTGAAAGTGTGATTAAAGAAGTGATACGTTTTTTCTCTAAAAAAATCAAAGAATTAAAGTCATATGGGGTTTATGATATTATTATTGACCCAGGATTTGGGTTTTCAAAAAGCTTAGAGCAAAATTATGAGCTCATAAATTATTTTGAAATGCTACATGTTCTACACACTCCTATACTTGTAGGGATTTCAAGAAAATCGATGATTTATGACACGATAAAAGCAAAACCTAATGATTCGCTAATCGGGACAAGTATAATGCATTCTTTTTTGATTTCAAGAAACGCATCTGTATTCCGTGTCCACGACGTAAAAGAAATGAAAGAGGTTAAAATGTTATGGAAGGCATCATATTATTAATAATGCTTCTTTATATTGAAACTTTTTTACTTACTTTCGTAGAAATAATTTGTAAATTTAAGCCTATGAGGTGTATTGCCTTCTTTATTTCATTATCATTTAGTTTATTGACATTTGGTCAGTCACCTACCGCTAATTTCTCAATGTCTGCAAGTCAGTTATGCCAAGGCGAATGTATTACATTGACAAATAATTCTACTGGTAGTCCCATTAATTTTGAATGGACATTTCAAAATGGAACACCAGAAACATACAATGGAGCGAATCCCGGTCCGGTTTGTTTTAATACACCAGGAACCTATACAATTACTTTAACCGTTTCGAATACTTTTGGCTCAAATCAAACGGCACAAAGCGTTGATGTTGGTGCAACGCCATCCGTTGTGGCAACACT
>JABJEE010000231.1 GCA_018665005.1 Flavobacteriales bacterium | reverse complement strand
CTTCTATCAAAAACAAATTATTTGGACCGCCTATCGATTATAAAGAATTGATTAAAAACGGGGCTGTTATAGTCGATGTACGGTCACCTCAAGAATTTAAATCAGGGCATGCAAAAAAAAGCAAAAACATCCCTTTAAATGTTTTGAAATCAAAAACCTCAACGCTAAAAGGCAAAGAGGTATTGTTGGTTTGTAAATCTGGAGGAAGAGCTGGAATGGCAAAATCTATCCTCAAAAAAGAAGGCATTCTGGCCTACAATCTTGGACCGTGGCAAAAAGCTCAAAATCTATAGTTTTTAAACCAAAAATTGAAATAAATCGGGCTTGTCATTCAGATATTCTCCAAAAAAATTAAATTCCTTCATTCTATTTACCAGCGGACGCAACCCGTCTGAATTCCCCAACTCAATCCCAACCACGGCAGGCGCATTGGTGCGGCTTTGTTTTTTGGAATATTCAAAATGAGTGATGTCATCTTTAGGCCCAAGTACTTTTTCTATGAACTCTTTTAACGCACCAGCTCTTTGAGGGAAACGCACCACGAAATAATGCTTCACTCCTGCATGTAATAAGGCCCGTTCTTTGATCTCTTCAGTTCGGGTAATATCATTATTGCTTCCGCTCAACAAACAGACCACATTTTTTCCAATAATCTCCTGCCGATACTGGTCCAAAACTGCTACGGTCATGGCTCCAGCAGGCTCTACTACAATGGCATCTTTGTTATACATGTCCAAAATCGTTTGACATATTTTCCCTTCATGTACTGTTGCCATTTCATCCAAATGCTTCTGACAAATCTCAAAGTTGAGGGCTCCTACTTTTTTAACTGACGCTCCATCCACAAATTTATCAACCGATTCAAGTGCCGTATTTTTTTTGTTTTGAATCGATACAGACATAGAAGGAGCCCCCTCAGGTTCAACACCAATGATTTTAGTTTGAGGTGACAAGGCCTTAAACACACTGGAAATCCCTGAAGCTACTCCTCCACCTCCAACAGGTAGAAAAAGAACATCAATTCCTACATGAGACTGATCAAGAATTTCAAGAGCAATGGTCGCTTGACCCTCAATCACCTTTTCATCATCAAATGGATGGATAAAAGGCAGGTGATTTTGTTCACTATAGCTGCGAGCTTCCTTTGACGTATCATCAAAAGTATCACCTGTTAGAATAACCTCAATAAAATTTCCACCAAACATTTTCACCTGCTCAATTTTTTGTTTGGGGGTTGGTGTGGGCATAAAAATAAGCCCCTTGATCTCCAATTTTGAACAAGAGAAAGCGACTCCTTGAGCATGATTTCCTGCACTTGCACAAACAACACCTCTACTTAATTCGTTTTCGGAAAGGTTGGATATTTTATTATAAGCTCCACGTATCTTGTAAGAGCGCACCTGCTGTAAATCTTCTCTTTTAAAAAATATGGAAGACGAATACTTCCGTGATTGGGTTTCGTTAATAACCAATGGCGTTTCAAGTACTACAGACTCCAAATGAGCTGCTGCCTCACGAACCTTTTCAAGGGTAACCTTATACATGTACTTCCTGATTTTCAACCAGTGACATAGCTGCTCTTAATTTTTTTCCAACTTGCTCTATGGAATGATTTTCAATAGCTCTATTTACATCTGACAAGCTGTATTTAGTCAAGATGGCTTCATTCGAATATTTTTCTCCCATGGTGTTTGCATCAATTTCTCTCATAAAATCAGAGAGCAAAGGCCTACAAACCTGGTCAAATAAATAGCAACCATATTCTGCCGTATCGGAAATAATCCGATTCATTTCATAGAGCTTTTTACGCGCAATGGTATTGGCAATTAAGGGCAATTCATGAAGCGACTCATAGTAGGCGGATTCTTCTTTTATTCCTGAGCTCACCATCGTTTCATATGCCAACTCTACACCCGATTTCACAAATGCCAAAAGCAAGGTTCCGTTTTCAAAATAATCGGCTTCCCTAAATCTTTCTTCTGTTGCAGGAGTTTTCTCAAAATGAGTTTCTTTCGTTTCGGCTCTCCAAGTCAATAGGTTTAAATCATTATTTTGCCAATCTTTCATCATTCCCTCTGAAAACTCACCACTAAGGATTTGACTCATATGGTTTTTAAACAACGGCGTCATCAATGTTTTTAGCTCTTCTGATAATTCATACACCTTAAGCTTTTGATTCGGTTCTACCCCTTCAAGCATTTGCGTTAGTCCTCCTTTTTTCAGCTCTTCAGCTATTGTCTCCCAACCATACTGAATAAGATTTGCCGCATATGCAGGGTCAATATCATTCTCCAGCATCATGTTAAAGGCCAAAATAGAACCTGTCTGAAGAACCCCACACAAAATGGTTTGTTCACCCATTAAGTCGGACTTGACCTCAGCTACAAAAGATGAATGTAAAACACCTGCTCGATGTCCACCCGTAGAATATGCATATGCCTTGGCCCATTCAAATCCCGTTTGGTTTGGATCATTTTCTTCATGAACCGCAATTAGTGTTGGCACACCAAATCCCCTCTTGAATTCTTCTCGAACCTCAGAGCCTGGTGATTTTGGGGCCATGAGTATTACAGTGAGGTCCTCTCTTATATTTATTCCTTCCTCGACAATATTAAAACCATGAGAATAAGATAATGTAGCACCATGCTTCATTAACGGAATCGCTTTATTTACTACCTCAG
>JABJEE010000026.1 GCA_018665005.1 Flavobacteriales bacterium | reverse complement strand
CTAGATATGGATGAATTGATATTCGTGTATTTTTGATATTCCTCAAGGTTGGCGTAAGCCCGAGTAAAATCTTGTTTATTGGCATAGACTTCTGCAAGAAATTTATGACTTTCTAGACGATATGAATCAAATTCATAACCTGCAAGAAGATTTAAGGACTTATTAAAATAGCTTTCTGAGAGTTTCCATTCTTCCTGTTTAAAAAATAGCTGTCCAATAAGGTGCAAGGAAATGGCATTTCCAACCTTATCCCCAAGGTGTTCAAATTGACTTCTTGCAGTTGCTAATTCATTGTTGGCCTGTTCATAATTGTTTTGATAGATCAATATTTTAGCCTTTGTAAGCATAGTTAGAGGAAGGTTTGTACTTTCTTCCCACTCCTTTATTAATGGCAGACTTTTTTCTAAATATCTCGTCGCCTCAGCTTCCTCTTGTAAAGCCAGCGAAACTTCAGAAAGCCCCCTGTAAATTACAGATTTGTAGAAAGTCGCATTGTTTTTTTCAGCAATACTTAATGCTTTTCTGTAATACGTTTTTGCTTCATTATAGTAGCGTATTTGGAAAGATTTTTCTGCAATTTGAATGGTACCCCAACAGATGTTTTTGAGGTCTCGATTTTCTTCTGCTTGGTCAATAAACTTAATGAGTACAGAAGTACTCTGTCCAATCATTCCAAAATGATTATAAATTACAGATTGTGTTCTGAATGTATTTAAAACTGCATTCTCTGATGACGATCTCCGAGCAAAATTTAATGAGAGATTGGAATAGAAAAGAGATGAATCTTTATTATTTAGATACATGTTTGAAAGTGCAAGAATCCTGTAAGCCATTGAAAGCTCATCATTGTTTCTGTTTTTTTCTACTTCACTTAAGTGTTTTCTCGATGCAGATAAGCTCTTTAAATAGTCTCCAGAATAATTGGAAAAAACACTTTCCCAGAAATACATTTTTAAAGCATCTTGGTTTAAAAGGGATAAATTATTTTGATAAAGTTGTTTAAACTTAATGAGTTCTCCTTTTTCTAAGAAATGGGACAATAATATATCTAATATGACAAGCTTATCATTTTTTTTAGTTTGCTCTTCATTTAAATTTACTTTTAGTCTATCGACCAATTCATCATTCGATACGAGAGATATTTTTGAATTTTGATTAAATATTTTAATAAGTTCGCCTGCTTTATCATCTTGTTGTGCTTTAATCTGGAATGAAAAACAGAACGAAGAGACAAGAGCAAGGAGTATTATTTTATTCATTTGCTTAAAATTACAAAATCTCGCGAAACGAGATGTTCTATTTCCCTTAAACAAACGTAAATTTATATTTCATAAAGTAAGTGTCAAATTGCGTATCTTTGAGTCTTAAAATAAAAAAAAATGAGTTTATTGACTGTTGGAAGTGTCGCATTTGACGCCATAGAAACACCATATGGAAAGACCGATAAAATTGTCGGTGGGGCGGGAACCTTTATCGCATTGGCATCATCCTATTTTGAGAAGAATCAGAATATTATTTCTGTTGTTGGTGATGACTTCCCAAAAGATACATTGGACGATCTAAATAGACGAGGGATCGATACCAAAGGGCTACAGGTAAAAGAGGGGGAGAAAACCTTTTTCTGGTCTGGAAAATATCACAATGATATGAATAGCAGAGATACGCTAATAACAGAACTGAATGTACTTGAAAATTTTGACCCATTGGTACCTGAGGAATATCAAGATTCTGAGTATCTGATGTTGGGTAATTTGAGTCCATTGGTTCAAAGTACAGTTATTACTCGCCTAAATAAAAGACCAAAACTCATTGCAATGGATACAATGAATTTTTGGATGGATATTGCAATGGGTGATCTTGAAAAGACCATTTCTATGGTAGATCTATTGATTATTAATGATGAGGAAGCCCGCCAATTGAGTGGCGAGTATTCTCTCGTAAAAGCCGCCAGATTGATTCGAGGAATGGGACCCAAGATTTTGATTATTAAGAAAGGTGAACACGGGGCTCTACTTTTTGTTAAGGATGAAGTGTTTTTTGCCCCAGCCTTACCGCTTGAAGAAGTTTTTGATCCAACTGGTGCCGGAGATACTTTTGCTGGTGGATTTATGGGTTACATCGCATCTACAGGTGACTTGTCATTTGAGAACTTAAAAAGAGCGGTTATATATGGTTCAGCTATGGCTTCTTTCTGTGTTGAGAAATTTGGAACAGAGAGACTGTTGGATTTAAAGAATGAGGAGATTTCATCACGGATTGAGAGGTTTGTGAGAATAGCAGATTTTGATATGAATGTTTTGGTAAAATGAAAAACGAATTAATAGAAAAGCTTAGTGCTAAAATTGGAGAAGATGACTTGATCTCTAACATAAGAGAGGTAAATCAGGTTAAAGTTGATTTTGATGACTGGTTATTGAAGTCAGAGGGGAGTCAACAAGTTGAGGTGCTCAAAGCTAAGGACAAAGGAGAAACAATTGAGCAAGTTGATTTTACGATTGTTAAAGAACAATTTTATGTTCTTTACGGTACTTATAAAGAAAACCGAAAAAAGCAAATTGAGTTAAAAAATCAATTGGAAGAGGTAAACTTAAAGCAAAAAACTGATCTAATTACAGAGCTTAAGACACTCGTTGAAAATGAGGAAAATATTGGCTCAGCTTTCAAAGCGTTTAACACGATACAAGAGACTTGGAAGAAAATAGGAGACATTCCTAGAACAAAAAGGGATATCGTTCAAAAAGAATATTCTAGACTTCGTGAAATGTTCTTTTATAACATAAACATGTATCGTGAAATTAAAGATCATGATTACAAAAGGAATGCTCAACTAAAACAAGAGATTATCCATAAGTTGCAGTCTCTGCGTAATGGGGAGAGTCAAATAAGAGAAATTGAAAAATCACTTCGTTCACTTCAAGATGACTGGGAGGATATAGGCCCTGTTAATAACGAGGAATGGGAGATATTAAAGACCAGCTATTGGGAAGCGGTTCGTTCTATTTATGATAAAATAAATAAACATTACGATGAATATCGCCAGATTCAAAATGACAACTTAAATAAGAAACGAGAAATTATCGCTTCTCTAAAAATTAAGATAAAAGAAGAAGACGATTCTAGAAATATCAAACAATGGAATCATCTTACAAATGAGGTTAAAAAAGCACAGGAAGATTGGAAAAAAATTGGTTTCGCTGCAAAAAAAGACAATGACAAAATTTGGAAAGAATTTAGAGCTGTCTGTAATGCTTTTTTTGATGAAAGAAAGGTGTTTTTTAAATCAAAAGATGAGGTAGATCATAAGGCCAGAGACGTTAAGAAAGAATTAATTTCTCGAGCAGTGGAATTGAATAATTCTGAAGACATTCAAGCGGCAACTAAAGGATTAATAGATCTTCAAAAAAAGTGGAAAACAACAAAGAACGCAGGTCGTTATGAACGTCCTCTTTGGGAAGCATTCAGAAAAGTTTGTGATCAGTTTTTTAATAGAAAGGAAGAAGTCTCGAACGAGCTTAAAAAGAGTCTTGAAGAAAACTTAAAGGCGAAAAACACGGCTATCGCATCCTTTAAGAATAAGGAATTAACTAAAGAGTACACGGAGCAAAACCTTAAAGAAGATATTGAGTCTTTTGTTGCGATAGGGCCTGTTCGAAAAGACAAGTCAAATCAGATTTTATCCGAATTTATTGGTGTTCTAAAAGAGAAAGTAAAAGGTCTTCAATTTAAACCTGAACAAATAGAGCTGACCATATTTAAGCTCAAAATTGATTCCTATGGATTGATGGAAAACAGAAAAGATATTTTCTTTAAGGAAAAAAACAATCTTCGTAAGAGAATTTCTACTTTAGAAAATGACATTTTACAATCAGAAAACAATCTAGGTTATTTTTCAGTATCAAAAGGAGCCGAGAAACTTTTTGACAAGGTCAATAAAAAGAATGAGGAGGTAAAAGAAGAAATTTTAATGTTAAAACGTCAGTTGAAATTAATCCCAAATGAATAGTTTTACCAATAGTCTATTGATATTTTTCACAATTCCATTATTGTGTTTAACGGTATATATCGGATTGGATGTGCCCATTGATTTTCTTCATACTACGGGTAGTGAGCTGCCTTATCAGGGTTACATGTTTTTAGGTTTCGCATTACTCTTTTTTGTTCTTCTAATATGGAGGAGTATTCGCAGATGGATGGGCTTATTAATTGTCAACAAACAATCAAGATTCCAATGGAATAAAGTGGTTAGCAAAGGAAGGTCTCAACGTATAGTTGTTTACACTTTGCTAGAGTCGGGTATAATGTCTGCTGTTGCTTACGCTATGTTTAGAGTAACAGGAGAGCATCATTATCCTGGAATTGTTCTCTTTGGGTTTTCTATTGAAGGCCTCTTTTTTCTTGTCATTGGAATAAGAAATAAATTCAGAGTTGGAATTTCATCTAAAGCCGTTATCGTGTCTGATAGAGAGGTTACTATTGTGTATTTGTCTGGTTTAAGACAGGTCACTATTGGAAAAGAATCTGTATATTTTGATTACATTAAAGACTTACAATTATCATTTCCTACAGATTGTATTGCTCCAGAGGAGTTAGATTCGTTTCGTTCTGGAATTCGTGAGGTTGTTGATAATGACCGGGTTTTGATTCGCAATAGCTATTAATCATGAAAGAAGCACAAATACTAATTATAGAGGATGACGTTGTTTTTGCTGAGATGGTTCAGTTTCAGCTGAGCACTTCTGGAATTTCCTTAGAAAACATTATCTCGATTGATTCTATAGGCGAAGCCAAAGAGATTAGAAAATATCAAGAACCAGATGTCATATTATTGGATCTAAATATTACAGATTCTTCTGGAGTAGAAACCTACGATTCTATCAATGAACTCTTTCCTCTCGCCTCTGTGATTGTTTTATCAGGTATGGATGATGAATCAATCGCTTTAGAAATCGTTTCTAAAGGAGGCCAGGACTATGTCTTAAAGGGCGACTTGAATGCCCAGGTTTTAAATAAAACCATGAAATATGGTTTATTAAGAAGACAATTAAGCATCAAGGTTCAAAAATCTGAAAGAAAGTTTAAAGATGTATTTAACAAGTCCCCCTTGCCCATTATTCAACTGGTAGGAGAGGAGATGACCATCGAACTCGTCAATAATGCAACACAGAAATTATACCATTTTTCTGATCAAGAACTTATTGGTAGACAGTTAACCTCATTCAATACGGGAGGAAGTAAAGATGATGTGATTACACCGAAAGGAGGCAGGTTTGTTCAGCTAACTGGAGATGACAGACACATAACTGTCGATATTGAAATTAGTCAAATTGAATCAGATTCCGGAAAGATTGAATTTATGGCTTTAATTATTGATCGAACCAAAGAGCTTGAATTTGAAAAAAGAAAATTTGATATTATTTCTCATGCTGAAGAATCCGAGAAGAAAAAAATTGCAAGAGAGCTACATGATGGTTTAGGTCAGCAAATGGTGCTTTTAAACCTCTTGTTTCAAAACCTCGAAGCCAAAGAGGAACAAAAAGAAAATTACAATGAGTTGGGGAACTTACTCCAAAGCTGCATCCGTGAGGTAAAAGAGATCGCATACAATCTATTGCCTCCTGAATTAGAAGCAGGTTTTATAAATGCAATGGAAAGATTTGCACACCGTATTAATGCAATTGGAGAAATTGAATTTCGATTAGAGATGGATGAATCAATTATTGAGTCAGACATGCAAACTATTGATAACTTCAACCTATATCGAATCATTCAGGAATTGTTTAATAATACTTTAAAACATGCGAATGCAAATGTTTTTAATTTCAATATGTCAAAAGATGAAAATGACAATATATCTATAATAATCAGTGATGATGGTGATGGGTTTGATGTTGACAGTGTAGAACATGGTCTTGGCCTTGCGAATGTAAAGTACCGAATGAATATGACGGGAATATCAGGGGATTTCAAATCTGAGATTGGTATGGGTACCAAAGTAAATTTAAAGTTTAATTCATAAAGGTGAAAGTTTTATTTATACGCTTTAGCTCGATAGGAGACATCGTGTTAACCTTTCCGGTAGTTACTGCCCTCAAAGAAAAGTATCCAAAATCCCATATCTCTTATCTTTCAAAAAACACTTTTATCCATCTGTTATCGGCTAATAAAGACATTGATCTTTCACATGCTTATAATGGCTCATTGAGTACTGCGAGAAAATGGATTAAAGATCAAAAATTTGATTTGATTATAGACCTGCATAAGAACATTCGAAGCATTTCAGTTTCTGCTATGAATGCTAAAAAGATTGTCAGGTTCAAAAAATTAAACTTTAGAAAAAAATTATTTACTTCTTTCAAAATTGATGTTCTTCCTGATATTCATATCGTGGATCGTTATTTTGAGACCCTAAAATACTTAGGGTTAAACGAGTCAATTACTCGAAGCCCATTTTCCGTGCCTACAGATGATCAGGTCGAAGTGAAAAACATATTTGATGCAATTCCCAACAAGTTCTACTGCATAGCCTTAGGTGCAAAATTTAACACCAAAAAAATCCCGTATTCTGTTTTGGTAAAAGTCATAGATCAAATTAATGTCCCAATTGCCTTATTAGGAGATTCAAATGACGCTGAAATTGGGTCAAAGCTTCAAGACGCATTTAAAAACAAGACCATTGTAAATTGTGCAGGGAACTATAACATTCTACAATCTGCGAGTATCCTTCAACAATCAGCTAAGCTTATTACTGGAGATACAGGATTGATGCATATTGCATCTTTTTTTGAGTTAGACATTATAAGTATATGGGGAAATACGACGCCGAAAT
Source organism: Flavobacteriales bacterium (assembly GCA_018665005.1). GTDB lineage: Bacteria > Bacteroidota > Bacteroidia > Flavobacteriales_D > Crocinitomicaceae > UBA952. The sequence continues at coordinate 16,321 of JABJEE010000026.1, read as the reverse complement.
TTGGAATGTCTCCCTACAGGAAAATATCAAATCCAAACGATGTCATTATTGAGAAACATCAATTGAATTGTCGTCCTTGTTCAAAAATCGGATATGATCAATGCCCAAAAGGTCATTTCAAATGCATGGCCCATGAGCCAACTGAGATCATAAAAGCAATCGGATAATTATTTCCATATTTCTTGAAGAAAGTCACGAATTTCTTCCATCGCGTCCATTGAAAAGGTTTCTTCAAGTTGACCATATTCACTTACTGTACAAGTGCTGCACTTTTGAAATAAATGGTTTAGTCCTTTTAACTCCTTAATGGTATGCAATTTGCGGTTTTTGGGCAAGAGCTTATTGTAGCCTTCAATATTTTCCTTACTCGTTACCTGAATATCTTTTGATCCAATAATAACGAGAACGTTACACTTTATATTTTTAATATCCTCACTTGGTGAATACCTAATAAATTCATACATCCAAGGGTTGAGAATTGACATTTTGACAGATTGAATAACCTTAGCTTCTTCACTTTTTTTAATAAATTTTTTCTTCCTGAATTTTTTCACGAAAACTTTTGAAATAGCTTTTAATTCTCTTTCAAGGTCTTCCATACTTTTTGAGTTTATAACAGCATTCCAAACGGCGTCATTAAAGGCATTTGTTAATTCCAATTGAGCACCCTTTTCTCCGATGCTTTCGGCCATTAATCTTGTTTGAATCTTCAATATTGAATCACCTCTGATTGAGGTTCCGGCAAGAGATACGATTCCAGCAAGATCGGGGATTTGCGCTCCTAAAATATTTGCGATGAGTCCTCCCTCACTATGCCCAATAACCACAATTTTAGTTGAATCCACTTCAGGGCGATTCTTTAAATAAAAAACTGCTGATGCTGCATCTGTTGCAAAGTCAAGTGTAGTTGCGGAGCTGAAATCTCCTTCAGAATTATAAGTGCCGCGGTCATCATAGCGAAGAACTCCGTAGCCTAAATTGGTCAAATAATCGGCGAGAACCCAAAATGGTCGATGTCCCATCATTTCTTCGTCTCGATTTTGAGGTCCACTTCCACTAACTAATACAATGCCTGGAATCTTGGTTGTGTTTTCTGGATGGGTATAGGTTCCTGCTAGGTAAAAAGAATCTTTTAAGTTTTTAAACTTAATTTCCTCCTGAAGATATGTATACGGGGCTTTGGGGTTTTGAGGTCGATGTGCTCGATCGGGTTCAATTTTTTTTTTGTAAAAGGTCATTTTCTCCAGGAGAGGCCCTTGTTTAAAGGTTCCAGATATCGAATCAACATAATAGATGCCATCATATGTAACGCCAATCATTTTCATTTCAACTTTAAGCGAATGCTTACCTGAAATCACAATTTCTGCAGGCATATCGTATGCTTCTTGCTTGGGAGAATCAACGGTTATAATCGTTTTTTTACCAACTTCTTTTATGTGGAAAACCAAAGGAAGATCTGCGGTCTTTAATGTCGCATACCAATCTCCATAGGGGGATTGAGAAAAAGATAAGAAGCCTATGCATAGAAAGATGAATAGAAGTCTCATTAATAGGGTATATTAAGTTTTTTAAATATGAAGTGCATAAGCCAAGCAGGTCCGATCAATAAAAATTGAATGTCTTGAAGAAATGAAGGTTTTTTACCTTCAATATGATGTCCAATGAATTGAAAGACCCAACTGATTGCAAAAACGCTCAAATAAATCAAAAGAGGAGATTCAAAAGTATTGAGCCGGCCACAGAGGTATATGCAAACTAAAGAAAACATAGTCATTCCAATAGAAATTGAAATGGAAAGAGAGAGATAATACAACAACACTAACCCAAGGGCGAAAAATGACCAATTTAAACTAATATTATCTATGATTTCTGCTTCCCATGGAAAAGGAATTACGGATACGAGACCTACAATACTAAAGAAGATAGCAGGAACACAAACCCAGTGAATTAACTTGTTTGTTTTGTTTTTATGGCTAACACCATAGGCATCTATAAGGTTTTGAAATTTACTCATAATGATTATTCATTTTCTAAAAATAGTTTTTTAAGCTCAGAGGCTTCATTGGGTTTTAACTTTCCCGCTAAAATCAAACTCAATTGCTTTCTTCTCAAAGCTGCCTCAAATCGCTCTTTCTCCTCCTTGGTTTCTGGTAAAAGTTCAGGGACCTGAATAGGGCCTCCATTTTGATCAACCGCCACAAAAGTATATATGGCATCATTACATTTTACTTTTTCTCCAGTGACTCGATCTTCTACATATACATCGATAATAATCTCCATTGACGAATAAAAAGACCTAGAAACTTTTGCTTCCAAGGTAACTATGGAAGCCTCTTTTATGGGTTTTTTAAATGAAACATGATTTACTGAGGCCGTAACAACAACTCTTCTGCAGTGCCTGTGAGCAGATACGCTGGCTATAACATCCATCCAGGCGAGGAGCTCGCCTCCAAACAAATTACCAATGGTGTTGGTGTCATTTGGGAGTACTAATTTTGTCGCTATTGAAAGCGTATCAATTGCTTTTCTTGATTTCATACACAAATGTAACTATTTGTGGAATTTTAATAAGAAATACGCAATAATCAATCAGTATTGCGATTTTTTTTCAGCAGTAAGGAATACCCTTATTTATTTTTTTGAAAACTATTATTGTTTATTTTAGCAAACCTTTACCAAAAAAAAACGTTTAAAAGAAAACTAAATACATGAAAATATCATTTTTATTACTGTGTTCATTCCTAATTTCTTCATTACACAGTATCGCCCAAAACACCAAAAAATTCGACCCTACCAACGCTCGTGATGGAGAAAATATTGAATATTGTCACCAACATGTTAAAATGGCTAAACTTAGAAAGAATCAGGACTTCATAGAAATGAATAAGCCGGGTGAAATAGAGTTTCAGCAAAGGCTAAAAGAACCTATTCAAAAAGGTACGATTTATAAAATTCCAGTTGTTTTTCATGTCCTGCACAGCGAAGGTTTAGAAAATATTTCAGATGAACAAATTTATGATGCGATGTCCATTTTGAACAGGGACTACAGAAAGCAAAATGCAGACACTGCGAATGTGCATCCAGACTTTATCGATTTCCCTTCCGATGCTGAAATTGAATTTGTTCTTGCAACAAAAGCCCCTAATGGAAACTGTTTTAAAGGAATCACGAGAACGAATTCTCCAATGAGCTATCAAGGAGATGACGGAGGAAGTCAGGTCGGTGCAATAATTCAAGGAAACGATGTTTACAATCAATCTTGGGCAGGAAATAAATATCTAAATATTTTTGTTTGTGGTGAAATTGGAGGAGCGGCAGGTTATACTTACAATCCTGGTACTTGGAATGCCAACAGCATGACTAACGGTATTTGGGTCCTACACAATTATGTGGGTTCAATCGGAACGGGTAGCATAGGGGCGAGTCGTACATTAACCCATGAAGCTGGACACTGGTTGAATTTGTCTCATCCTTGGGGTGGTACTAACAATCCTAATTTACCGAGTAATTGTAATTCTGATGATGATGTTCAGGATACTCCCGAATGTATCGGTGTAACCTCTTGTAATGTGAATTCTAACTCTTGTAATGGAGATAATGCTTATTGGGGTTTTGATATACGCGATAATGTCGAAAATTACATGGATTACTCTTATTGTTCTAAAATGTTTACGGCTGGTCAAGTTGCAAGAATGAGGGCGGCTCTTCAAGTTTCAAGTACGGGCAGATCTAACTTGTGGAAAACAAGTAATTTAAATGCTACGGGAGCGACAGGAGTATTGGTTTTATGTGAAGCAGAATTTGATGCGGATAGGACTACTATCTGTGCTGGAAATGAAGTTTTATTTACAGATGACTCCTTTAATGCCGTTTCGAGTTGGCTTTGGACCATAACACCATCCACAGGCTGGTCTTATACCAATGGGACGGATGCCAATTCTCAAAACCCAAGCATCATGTTTAATAATGAAGGCTTATATACAATTAAGTTAAATTCCTCTGATGGTGCTTCATCGGATGTTGAAACCAAAAACAATTACATTCGCGTTCTACCGGCGGCAGCAGTTCTGCCTTTTTGGGAAGGTTTTGAGTCATATACAACGCTTGATAACTTGACCAACTGGGAAGTGATAAATCTCAATAATAATAATGCATTTAGTATGCAAACAGCATTCGGACACACCGGAAATAAATGTGTCAAGCTGTTGAATTATGGTCAGCAACCATCAAATGTTGATGAGTTAATTTCAGCACCAATAGATATTTCTAGTGTTCCCGAGACGGGACAAGTTACCTTGAGTTTTAGATATGCATATCGCAAACGATCATCTTCTAACTACGAATTCTTAAAAGTGTTTATTTCAAAAGATTGTGGTGAGAATTGGGCGCAAAGGAAAACATTAGGAGGAAATTCTCTTTCTAGTGAAGTTTCGACCTCTTTTTGGGAGCCGAGTTCTCAACAAGACTGGACGACAATTCACATGGGTAATGTTTTTTCAGATTATTTCGTAGAGAATTTTAGAATGCGTTTTAAATTTGAGGGTGAAGGAGGCAATAATTTTTACCTTGATGACATCAACTTGTACGAAGGGAGTCCATCCGATGATATTATAGTTGGTTTGAATGAAATACGTGAAGACCTCAATATGAATCTGTATCCAAATCCATCGGATTCTGATGTTTCTGTTGTCTTTGACCTTAAGAACGCTCAAAAGATGCATGCACAAATTATTGATGTTAGGGGCAAACTCATTAAGACGATTATGATCTATGCAAATGAAGGGAATAACAACTTGATATTAGACACGAAAGGTCTGTCTCAAGGGTCTTACACCATAAAGCTTAGTGGAGAAACCTCGGCTTCCTCTATGCCATTTTACAAGCTCTAGGAAGCAGTAAAATGATTGATGATTAGTTGAGCTTTTGAAGGACCTATTGCTTCTGTAAGTTCGCTCATTTTAGCTTCTCTAATTCCCTCCATGGTTTTGAAGGTTTTATATAAGACCTCTTTGGTTTTAGTTCCAATTCCTTCAATATCCTCAAGGGAGGAATGTAATGCGTTTTTACTCCTCTTGTTCCTGTGGTGCGTAATACTAAATCGATGAGCTTCATTTCGCATGTGTTGAATCACTTTTAAACTTTCACTTCGTTTATCTAAGTATAGTGGGTGTTTGTCTCCTGGAAAAAAAATCTCCTCTAATCTTTTGGCAATGCCAACAATCGCTATTTTTCCGGTAAGGTTTAGTGCTTCAAGTGCTTCAAGCGACGAACTAAGCTGCCCTTTGCCACCATCGATGATGATAAGTTCGGGGAGCTTCTTGTTTTCAGAAAGCAGTCTTTTGTACCTGCGAAAAACAACTTCTTTCATGGTTTCAAAGTCATCTGGCCCACTGACTGTTTTTACATTAAAATGTCGATAGTCTTTTTTCGAAGGCTTCCCATTTTTAAAAACCACACATGCCGATACGGCATTGGTTCCTTGAAGATTTGAATTGTCAAAGCACTCCATGTGGTAAGGCGTTTTATTCAGCTTAAAATCTTTTTTTATGGTCTCAAGAATTCTAGATTGATGATTTTTGGTTTTGAAAAGAATCGATTTTTTCTTTTCATTATTTATGTAGTGCTTGATATTATTCAAGGAAAGATCGAGCAATGTTTTTTTATCACCTTTTTGAGGTGTAATAAAATCAAAGTCCCGAAATGATGATTTTATATTGATATTGGAAACTACTATCTTGTTATTTGACCCAAACTTTTCTTTTAAAATAGAAGTATTTAAAACAACAAAGTCTTGAGCGTCTTCATTGAGTTTTTTAGCAATCTTTTGATTGTAGACATTCATTATTGCGCCTCCCTTAATTAACATGTAGTTAAAATAGAAGACATCATCAATATCCTCTACAGTCAATACATCTAAGTCATGAACTTCAGAAACTATTATTGATTTTGTTCTGTATTGATTGAGGCCATCAATGGTTCTTTTTATTTTTTCTGCTTCTTCGAATTCATAATTCGATGAAAGCGTTTTCATTTGGTTCTTCAGTATCCTGATTAAAGAGGAAGTTTTTCCTTCAAGAAGCATGGTGATTTTTTCAATCATGTCATCATAATCAGCCATGGATTGAAATCCTTCGCATGGTCCTTTGCAATTTCCAATATGGTATTCTAAACAAACAGAGTAATTCTTGTTATTGATTTTTTCAGGACTTAAATCGAGAGAACAACTTCTTACATGAAATAATTCACTAATGAGCTTGAACATAATATTCATGTTTCGAGTATTGGGAAATGGCCCAAAATATAAAGAGTCTTTATTGCTTTTGTTCCGTGTAGTCTGAACGCGAGGAAAAGGTTCTTTAATTACCTCAATCCATGGGTATGTTTTATCATCTTTAAGTAATACATTGTATTTCGGTTGATGTGTTTTTATTAAATTATTTTCTAATAGTAGAGCATCTGTTTCTGAATCAACTACATGATAGTCAATTTTACGTATCGATTTGACGAGAACTTTTGTTTTGAAGTGCTCATGCTGACCTCTAAAGTAGGATTGCACTCTGTTTTTTAAGTTTTTTGCTTTTCCTATATATATAATTTCTCCATTCGAGTCAATAAATTGATAGACCCCAGGGTTTGAAGGAAGTACTTTTAATGAATTTATGATTTCATCACTTAAAGAATTCATGCAATAAAATTAGAACTAATATTCACAATTTATTCATTCCTCTATATTTGTATCTATGTTAGATGATTTTATAGAAAATGCGCTTAAAGAAGATATCAGAGATGGTGACCATACTTCGCTCTCATGTATCGCAGAAAACGAAAGAGGGAATGCACGTCTTGAGGTAAGGGAAGACGGTGTTCTTGCTGGAATTAGAGTGGCCAAAAGAATTTTTGAAATTTACGATCCTTCATTGCAAATAGATGTTTTAAAAACGGATGGAGAATATGTGTCGAAAGGCGATATTGCTTTTACTTTAAATGGCTCTGCTCGATCCATATTGAGTACAGAAAGATTGGTTCTAAATGTAATGCAACGGATGAGTGGTATTGCAACAAAAACACGCCAAATGGTAGATCAAATCTCTCATACTAAGGCTGTTCTGTTGGACACACGAAAGACTACTCCAGGGATTCGATTGATTGAAAAAGAAGCAGTAGAAATTGGTGGTGGTGGAAACCATAGATTTGGATTGTACGACATGATTATGATAAAAGACAACCATGTCGATTATGCTGGCGGTATTTCAAATGCAATTAGAAAGGCGAATTCCTATCTGTTTGATCAGAAAAAACAGCTGAAAATTGAAATAGAAGTTCGGTCAACAGACGAATTGAGTGAGGTGATAAAGGAGGGGGGAGTAGATAGAATCATGTTAGACAATTTTTCTCCAAAAGAAATTGTCCGCGCTCTTGAAATGGTTCCAGACCATTATGAAACAGAAGCATCCGGCGGAATAACCGATGAAACTATTGTTGAGTATGCTGAGACAGGGGTGAATTTTATTTCTGTTGGGGCATTAACGCATTCCGTCAAGAGTCTCGACCTCAGTTTAAAGGCCCAGGTTTAAGCTGTAATTTTTTATGTCCAACAAGAAGTTGATGTCTTCTTCGATTTTGTTTCCGATAACCACTACCTGCGCACCTGCCTGGTGAGCGCCTCTAATTTGCTCTATACTTCTAATTCCTCCACCCACTATTAATGGAGAATTTGTTTCTGAAAGTATGGTTATCATTTCTTTTGAAATGTTCTCCATAGCACCACTCCCTGCGTCAGCATATAAGATCTTATGCCCAAGATACTTACCTGCTAAAGCCGTTTTTCTAGCGATTGAAAAAGCATCTTTTGGTATCGGGTTTGTATTTGAAATGTACTCGACAGAAGATTTTTTTCCTCCATCAACTAACATGTAGGAAGTCGGTATGATCTGCAAGTTCATTTTTTCGAGTTCTGAAACGGCAGCAATATGATGTCCTATCAAATAGTCTGGATTTCTACCAGAAATCAAAGAAAGAAACAATATGGCATCAGCGTGTTCGGACAATTGATGTGAAGCCCCAGGAAAAATAACAATTGGAGCTTTTATTTTTTCTTTAGAAAGCTCAACACAATTTTGAAAATCTATTTTAGACACGGTACTTCCTCCAATAAATACAATGTCGGGGTTGGCAAAGGATACCTTATCTAAGTATGTGCTTAGTTTATCTTTTGATGAGAATTTATCAGGATCAATGAGAATAGCGATTCCATTTTTTAACCCATTTAAGAATTTTAACACGTCCATTTTAGTTGATGTTGTAGGTTAATATTTGATTATTGATTTTTTCATGCTTAAGAGTATATGTTTTCCGCATCCCATTTGCTTGCACCAAACACGAGTGTTCATCTCTGGTTCTTTCAATTATTTGAATGTCATCCAGAAACTTTAAGCCCCTGATGTCAAGTAGTTTATAAATGGATTCTTTAATAGTCCAAAGAATAGTAAGATCTTCAATGGAGTCATAATCGTACAACTGTTTTTCTTCACAATTCACAAACTTGGTTCTCACTTTAAGTATTCGATCATCTATTTTTTCTATGTCAATTCCCAATGGGGAATGAGAAATTGCAACACAAATACTTTGAGACGAATGACTGATTGAAAGCTGTGTTGTATCGTCAATTAATGATGGTTTTCCAGAGGAGCTGTAAATGATCTCTTTCTTTGGGAGCAATTCATTTCTAAGTTGCCGAATACCAGTGTATTCATTCTTTCTTTTAAGGCTCCGTATTTTCTTAGATTCAACGATCTCATTGTCAAGCATCCAGGAATTACAGTCCACTTTGTTTTTCTCTATTATTCCAAATTTAATATGAAGTCTGTTAAAAAAAATCACCTTTTATTTTTTGTAAAAATGCTAATTATATTGTAATTTAATAATCTTACTCTCCGAGTCTTAAATAAAACAATTTAAATATTTTTAACAATTCTTGAATAACGGTGTTTTTTTTTATATTTACCCTCTTGAAATGATTGAATTTTAAACCAACTCATATATATTATGATAAAAAAGTTACATTACATCCTCTTAACGTTCTTATTAGTAGGTTCTTACTCGTTTTCACAGTCGGGTTTAGGAACATTGAAAGGTACAGTTAGAGACGATGGTTCAAAAGAGGCATTGCCTTACAGTAAGGTTCTCATCAAACAAAATGGGACAATTAAAGGAAAAGCACTAACTGATTTTGACGGTAAATTTCAAATTAATGCCATTCAACCTGGATCATACTTAGTTGAAATTCGGAATGCAGAGGGGTATCAACCACAAGAAATCACAGCAGTTCTCATATCATCAGATAAGATCACTTTTTTAGATAACATTCTCTTAAGTAAACCTAAAGATGTTCAAGATATAGATGAAACGGTTGTTATTGCTTACAAGGTGCCTTTAATTGACAAAGATGGGGGTGCATCTGGCGCAACGGTCACAAGAGAAGATATATCTAGATTACCTGTAAGGTCAGCGGCTGGAGTTGCACAATCCGTTGGTGGAGTAAATTCGAATGAAGGGACAGGAGCTATATCAGTAAGAGGTTCTAGATCTGATGCCACTTATTTTTACATTGATGGAATTAAAGTTAGAGGTTCGTCAAATATCCCGAAATCTGCTCTTGAGGAGGTTGCCGTTATTACTGGTGGTGTTCCTGCAAATTACGGAGATGTAACGGGTGGTATTATCTCAATTACAACAAGGGGTCCTTCTGCAACTTATTTTGGAAGTGTTGAGGCAGTTTCATCAGGTATTTACATTAATGGAGCAGATCCTGATGGTTATGATGGAAAAGTTATAGGTTTGGATCAATACGGTTATAATCTTTTTGAAGGAATGCTTTCGGGTCCTTTGCTTATGAAAAGAGATTCAGCGGGGAATAAAACAAAACCAATTTTAGGATTTTTAATTTCTGCCAATTATACGGACAGACTAGATAGCAGACCTTTATCAGGAGGGAGTTCAAGAATTAAAAAAGATGTCAGAGACGACTTGTTGGCGAATCCATTGAGACCAAATTCATCAGGATTTGGAACTTTTCACAATGCATTGTTTTTAACCAATTCTGATTTTGAAACAACACCATGGAGAATGAATGCAAGAAACAGGGTTGTTTCAGCTCAAGCAAAAATAGATGTAAATACAGGACCATCTGTAAACTTGCAGTTTGGAGGTTCATTGAATTATTCAACAGGTACGAATTGGGGTAGAAACGGTTCTCTTTTGAATTTCGGAAACTTTGGTGTGTATAACAATTTAGATTATAGAGTATTTGGTCGATTTACGCAACGATTTAACAACTCTCAGGAGGGAAGTAGTTCGAAGATCAAATCAGCGAATTACAACTTGATGGTCGATTATTCAAAATCGACAAGAGACTTTTATGATCCAAAACACCAATACAACATGTTCAACTATGGACATGTAGGTTATTACACTACAACGAGAAGGCCGTCATATGAGTACAATTCAGAAACAAATACCTATGTGCACAATGGTTTTAAGGATGTAGAAGTTGATTTTAGACCGTCTGAAACAAATAGCGCACTCGCCGCAATAACAAGTCAATACTATGATATTTACGAAGGCGCGCCCATAGGACATTATGAGAACTTGACTCAAATCAATCAAGGTAATGCCTTAAGAAATGGAGACACTCCTGAATCCGTTTATGGAATGTGGAGTAACATCGGAACACCATACAATGGTTTTTATAAGTCTGAAAACGATCAGTTTAGGGTTACAGGTGCAGGTTCGGTTGTTATAGGTGATCATTCAATTTCTTTGGGTTTTGAGTACGAACAAAGAATAGATAGAGGTTGGACCAACGGAACAACTACAGGAGGCGGTGGTAATGGTCCAATAGGTATTTGGACGATCGCGCGACAGCTTACCAACTTTCATATTACTGAGTTGGATTTAAATTCAGGAGTTATCGCTGATTCTGGATCTTTTAAATCGATTACCTATAATAGATTAAATTCAGGTTATGCTTACACTTCAGGTACTGGCATGTATGGAGGTCAGCGTGAGAATGACAATCAATCATTTTTTGATTATAATTTGAGACAAAAATTAGAAGGCGTTGCCGTTGATGGTGATTATTTCATTGATATTGATCAATATGACCCAAATCTTCTTCAATTTGATATGTTCTCTCCAGACGAGCTCTTGAATAGTGGAAATTCTTTTGTTTCCTATTGGGGGTATGACCATACCGGTAAAAAGGTGAAGGGTATTACTGACATTAATGAATATTTTAATGAATATGACGAAAACGGCAACTTTAGAAGATTTGTTGGAGCTTTTCAGCCGATTTATATGGCAGGTTATATCATGGATAAGTTTGCATTTAATGATATCGTATTTAATGTTGGTGTGCGGGTTGATGTATTTGACGCTAACCAGCCTGTATTGAAAGACCCTTATCTATTCTTTAATGCGAGAACAGTTGCAGAAGCAGGGGCATTAAAAGCAAGTGATCCAACCCAGTATGAATGGGTGAATTTACCAGAAAGTATGGGTGATGATTATGTGGTTTACGTCGATGATGTCAACGACCCATCTTCCATCAATGGATTTAGAACAGGAATGAATTGGTTTAATGCTGATGGAACTCCAGTTGAGGACCCAGAACCAATAGCTGGATCTGCGGGTATTGCACCATGGTTACTAAACCCAGGTCAGGAGACGCCTGATGAAAGTGCCTTTGAAGATTACAAAGCACAAATTAACTTTATGCCTCGTGTAGCATTTTCTTTTCCAATATCAGAAGAAGCATCGTTCTTTGCTCATTATGATATACTCACTAAAAGACCAACATCAGGTTATAGATTTGATCCTTTCGAATATCAGTTTATCAATTCAAGAAGCGCAATCATTAGTAATGCGAACTTGAAGCCAGAGACTACTGTTGATTATGAGTTAGGTTTCCAACAAGTGTTGGGAAGAACATCATCACTTAAAATTTCAGCTTTTTATAGAGAGCAAAGAAATAACGTTCAACTAATCAATGTTTTTCAAGCTCACCCCGCGACCTACAGGACATATGGGAATAGAGATTTTGGTACCATTAAAGGTTTGACAGTTGCATATGACTTGAGACGTACAGGAAACTTAAGAATGACTGCGAATTACACGCTTCAATTTGCTGAAGGTACAGGATCAGACGCAACCTCTGCGGCTGGTTTAATTAATGCAGGTCTTCCTAACTTAAGAAATATTTTCCCTTATTCATATGATCAAAGACATGCGATCGCAATAACTTTTGACTATCGTTATGGTAGTGGCGAAGATTACAACGGTCCAATGTTGGGAAAAATGAGAGTTTTAGAAAATACAGGATTGAACATATTCTCTAACATTTATTCAGGGTCACCATACTCGAATCAAACGTTTATTACTGATGAAGCAATTGGGAATTTAAATGCAGGACTTAATGGAACCTTAAATGGTTCTAGACTTCCATGGTCTTATCGTCTAGATTTACAAATAGACCGTACATTCAATTTGGAATTTGGGTCCAATGAAGACAAAAAGAAAAGAGCCTTTTTAAATATATATGTTAGGGTGACCAATCTCCTTAATCAGTTCAATATTTTGAACGTATATAGAGCTACAGGTAACTGGAATGATGATGGATATCTTGCCGCGGCATCAAGTCAGTCTTCTATTCAGAATCAAATTGATGAACAAGCATTTAGAGATTATTATTCAATGAAAATTCAAAACCCTTATAATATTAGTTCGCCTAGAACAATACGATTGGGAGTGAAATTTGATTTTTAAGGAAATTTTAGAAATAAACGGTTTAAACGTTACAAATATGAAAAAGCAGTTTTTTGCAACAATTATAGGTTTAAGTATATCGCTTAACGGACTAGCTTATCTGGGCCCAAATGACAAAAAGGGTGGTGGAGATGAAACTCCTAAAGGAGCGAACTGTAGTCCAGCAACAGCAAAACTTACAATGGAATTCAATGATGTAAGCGCATTTATTGAGCAAGGGGGTAGTATGTTCCAAAATAGGCAAGAAGGTACGCCGGCATATGAGGTGCCGAAAGGAAGTAATTTATTTGCTATTTATGCAGGAGCCTTGTGGATGGGAGGGACAGATGTAAATGGACAGCTTAAACTCGCAGCCTTACGCTACAGATCGGGTAATGATTTTTGGGCAGGTCCGTTAACTGTCAATCCAGGTACTGGCGACTACAATCCATTATATCCAGTTGGAGATGGAGCTCGTCGTGATTTCGGTGAAGCCAACATTGATCCTGATCAGTGTCAGGCCTATGATAGGTTTTATACGATACGAAAAGCAGAAGTTGTTGCTTTCAATATTTGGTTTGAGTGTAACGCAGGCATAGCAACCGAAGGATGTGATGATATTGAAGCACCTTCTAATGACGTGCTAAAAAGAATATATGGTTGGCCAGCTCATGGAGATGTTTCTCGAGGTCAAGATTATTTTTTAGCGCCCTACTATGATAGAGATGAGGATGGGAATTATAATCCTGACAATGGTGATCATCCTTGGTACGATGATATATTAGGAAGGGATGACGTGTTATGCCAAGTAGATAGAAGAGTAACTCTATATGGTGATGAAACACATTGGTGGGTTTTCAATGACAAAGGAAATATTCACACTGAGACGACTGGTGATCCAATTGGTATGGAAATTAGAGCTCAAGCATTTTCTTTTGCCACAAATGATGAGGTGAATCTTATGACCTTTTACAATTATGAATTAATTAACAGGGGTACTCAGACATTATATGATACTTATTTTTCACAGTATTTAGATTGTGATATCGGAAACTATTCTGATGATTATGTTGGATGTGATGTTTCAAGAGGTTTAGGTTATACATACAATGGAGATTTAGTTGATCAAAGTGACGGTGGTACAAATGGATATGGAGAAAACCCTCCAGCGATAGGATGTGATTTCTTTGAAGGTCCTTATCAAGACGCAGATGGATTAGATAATCCAGGTCCATACCTAGATTCTATTACAAATGAAATGGTTATCCCTGAAATATCAGATGCGATAAACAATAATGGTATCGTATACAATGGTATCGGTACTGGTTATTCAGATGATTTGATTGATAACGAACGTTTTGGTATGAGAAGGTTTACCTATTATACTTCAACCTCTTTATATCCATATAATGATCCAGATGTGGCAACAGAATATTACAAATTCATGGAAGGTCAGTGGGCAAATGGTTCTGAGATGTTTTATGGTGGTTTAGGAGCTGGTAATGAATCTGATGTATTGTCAGATTACATGTTTCCTGGCGCATCAGATCCATTGAATTGGGGAACTGGCGGCGTAGATATGTCAGCTGATTGGCCTGATGGTTGGTTTGAAGCAACTCCAGGCAAACCTGCTAATCCAAATGGTGACCGTCGATTTGTACAATCTGCAGGTCCTTTTACGCTTCGTCCAGGAGCTGTAAATAACATCACTGTAGGAATAGTTTATGGGAGAAGTTCTGAAGGTGGCTTATTGGCTTCTGTGGAGGCAATGAAACAAGCGGATACAAAAGCGCAGGCTTTGTTTGACGCATGTTTTGATATTTTATCTCCTCCCGATGCACCAAAATTGACCATTCAGGAATTAGAGAATGAATTGGTTTTAGTAATTGAAAATCCAATTTCTTCTAACAATTATCAAGAATTATATGAAGAGGAAGATGAGATTAATATTGCTGATCCATCTGTAGATCGTTTTTATCGTTTTGAAGGTTATCAAATATTTCAGCTGAGAGATGAAGATGTTTCAGTTGCTGATTTGTATGATACGGAGAAGTCAAGACTTGTTGCGCAATGTGATAAGAAGAACGACATTGATCGAATTATTAACTTCACATTTGACGAGTCTTTAGGATTCTCAATACCAGAAGAAATGGTAGATGGTTCTAATGTAGGGGTTCAACATTCGTTTAAGGTGACTACTGATTTGTTTGCCCAAGGCTCACCTACCTTGGTAAATCATAAAACCTATTATTATGTTGCAGTGGCTTATGCATATAATCAATGGAAAGAATATAACCCCAATGATCCTTTATTGTTAGACGGACAAAGGATGCCATATATTTCTTCTCGTTTAAATTTTGATGGTACAGCAATCTCTAGTGTGCCTGGTGTCCCTCATAATCCAATGCCAGAATCGGATGGCACGAGTCAGTTGGTAGGTTATGGAACTACACCTCAAATCACAAGAGTAGATGGATATGGAAATGGTAATCGCGCGTTAGAATTCACTGAATCAACGTTGAACGAGATACTTGCGAATGGTTCTATTGAAAAACCTACTTATGATTATGGTAAAGGGCCAATAAATGTAAAGGTGGTAGATCCATTAAACTTAGCTGGAGGCTATTTTGAATGCAAATTCCGTGATTACAATGCAACGAATAGTAATGGAGCGGATAATGCAAGTTGGACGATTTATCGTTACGATAATGATGAGGACATGAATCTATTGGATTCAGTTCAGAGCGAACGAACGATCATCAATAACAATGAACAAATCATTCCTGAATGGGGAGTTTCAGTTCAGATTCGACAAGAGCCCTATTATTTTGCATCTGGTTCGGGAAGCGTTTATAAGAAGACGACAGATATGATTTCTGCGAGTATGACTTTTGCAGATTCCTCAAAACGATGGTTGACAGGTGTTCGAGATAATGATCAGTATTTCCCAACGAATTGGGTTTTGTCAGGAGAATATGCTCCTAATGAGACTGAAGGGGACCCTGCATACGAGTGTCTTCCAGATGGGCCTTCTTATTTAAACCCATGTAATTACAAAGATTTGGCTGATCCATTACAGGCTTACGAAGGAGTATTAGATGGAATTGTAGCGCCTCATCGATTGGTAAGTTATTTACCTGATTATGCACCTATTTCTTATTATGGCACTTATAATGCGAGCTCTAAAAACAATGCATCTATTAGCTTCTTACCAAGTGTTGATATAGTGATCACAGACAATCAAGATTTGTGGACACGTTGTCCAGTCATGGAGCTTGGAAAGAATAGTGTATTGAATGTTGGAGGTGCAGATCCTGGCGAGATGCGTAAGAGCCCTAGTGTTGGAAAAGACGGTGTTCCCGATAATTCTGGCGATGGAATGGGTTGGTTCCCTGGATACGCAGTAGACTTAGAGACAGGCGCGAGATTGTATATGGCTTTTGGAGAGAATTCATTTTTAGGAGGCGATAATGGAGCGGATATGATTTGGAACCCTACTGAGAGATTGGTTAGTAATGTG
>JABJEE010000230.1 GCA_018665005.1 Flavobacteriales bacterium | reverse complement strand
CGCGTACGTGCAGGACGAGAGATTCCATAGACCGGGGGAACATTATCAAGCTCCTTTTGAAAGGTTCCAAAAATAAAATCCCAGAAAATAAAAACCTGACTCAAGTTTTTATCGAGATACTCTTCATTAATGGCATGATGCACCCTATGATGTGAAGGTGTTACCAATATATATTCTAAGAATCCCATTTTATTAATGTGTCGAGTATGGTACCAAAACTGCATGAATAAATGCAAGGGAAGAACTGTTGCAATGACCTCGGCTGGCACTCCAAGAAAGGCCGCAGGAATCAATAGAATAGTGAAAAACCTTACAATAGTAGATACAGGCTGGCGCAAAGCGCAGGCCAAATTAAACTCTTCACTGCTGTGATGAATCACATGCTCGTTCCAAAACAAATTGACTTTGTGTGAAATACGGTGCGTCCAATATCCATAAAGATCAATCACCATAAAAGCAATGAAATAGACAAGGATGGTATTATCGATGGTAAACAAAGCCATCTCACCAACCATCCATTCGTACGTAATGATACTGACAGAAAGCCCAAGAACATCCTTGAGAACATTGGTCATGCCCGAGCTCATACTCGAAACCGCATCATCTAAGGGTACCGTATCTTCGTCCTTGTGCCATCCATATAATTTTTCGAGTAGCACAAGCAACAAAAATGCAGGCATGGCAATTAATAATATTTTCCCGTATTCGACCACTATTTATTGTTTTTCATGAAGTTAAGAAGAATTTAAAAAAAGGCACGAATTTCCATACCTCCTGTGTGAATAATTCTAGCATCTTCCGATTTTCGTCCCAGATACTGAAAGGTGATTTGTAGGTTTTTGGAAACGGTTTTTTGATAACCTATAGTCCAAGTATAGTTGATGCCTGGTCTAAGTGCTTCAAGCATTTCAAATCCTATAGCGGAATTAACGTTGCCGTTATAGTCAATCTTTAGGACCTTAAACTCTCCTTGCAGACTTCCCTTATCGGTTTGGTTGTACTTAAAGGTGCTTCCTATGTCAAGAATCTGACAGGTTTCTCCTGCTCCACCAGAGATCGTGTTTTCTTTTGTAACGCCTCGGGTTTCGAGGGTTAATCTAAAGTTGGTCGAGGGCTGGTAGCTCAAGGTGGACTTGAGCCATTGGTAATCTATCGAATAATCCCTTCCAGAAGTGTAATCGGCAAGGACCTGTTTAACCCCCTGCTGTCCAATAAGTACCAATGCGAATTTACGCGTCATATTCCAGCGCAAATTCAGCTCATTATAGCTTGACGTTCTTGAATCAAACCCAGAAGCCAAAAGGGTTTTGGATTGGTTTTGTTGAAAATTGTAACCAGCAGCAAATACTGAAGAGGTTCTATTGAAAAAAAGAGCATTCCGCATAAACGCATTCGTAGAAATTAGTGCACTATCGGCTACCCTATTGTCAAGGGGGTTAAATACATTTCCATCATCTATACTGTTGGTTTTTTTATTTACACGAAACCGTGCTTGATCTGAAAATCGAGACATGAACCCTAAAAAACCTTTCTTTTTTGCCCAGATACGCTCTGGCCTCCAATAAAAGGACTGATTAAACTCGTTTGAATAGGTATTTACATAAGTATTACTTGGAACAAATACCCTTATGTAGTCTGCTTGATCTACAAATTGAGCTGTTTCAAATTCATTTAAGTCTTTGATGCCATCTTCATTGTAATCTATCCAGGTGTAGATTCCCTGACCACTATTGACCTGTATGTATAAAAACTCACGCTTTTGCTCCAATCCGGAACCCACTTCATAGAATGTAGACCACTGTAAGGCGTTTTTCCAGGCTTTAAAATTGTATTCTATTCTTCCAATTAAGGAGTTTTCGGGGTCTTGATTCATTAAAACAGTATCCAAAACATCTAAT
Source organism: Flavobacteriales bacterium (assembly GCA_018665005.1). Classification (GTDB taxonomy): domain Bacteria; phylum Bacteroidota; class Bacteroidia; order Flavobacteriales_D; family Crocinitomicaceae; genus UBA952. Next base: position 3,737 of record JABJEE010000230.1, on the reverse strand, counting down.
GAGCGATAACCACCTATCAATCGAAGCTTTTGGTTCTTCAGCGAATTAAAAAGAAGCTCTGCCCCTGCTGTTGTCGCTTTGGCTGTTTTTTTTAAAGCTGAATTGTCTATTCTCCTATCGAATCTTTCTCGGTAATATACTTTGTACTCGAGCTTGCTTGTATCGTGGTTGGATAGATAAAACTGATAATCAAAAAACTCATAGCTCGGATTTACTAGATTGGTATCGCCAGAGTATATGTTTCTTTCATGGTCGTCCTTATATCCCAACTTAAAAGGGCCGATGTTTTTCGATAAATTGATCCGGTGCCTAAAAAATCTGCTTTGGCTCTCCGCTTCAGCACTTAAATAGCTCGCATCCCAATTGGCAGACCATCCTTCCTGTTTCCATTTTCCAAGAGAATAAATTCGGTTTCCATTGTAGTCTTCGCCAACTCCAAAGTGTTGTGCATCTATGGCCATTGACCCATGTTTTTTATGACTGAGCTTGCTTCCCAATGTGCCAATAAGCTGATATCCTTGATACCCCTTGTTTCGTGTGTTCCAATCCCGATCAAATTCTACTGCACGATACTGCTGTATTGGGTTAAAAGAAGCTGATAAATATTCAATTTCAGCTTTACTTTTTAAGGTCCAAAGAGCCGTGCTATCTGACTCGCCAAACTGCTTTGTATTGATCCAACGGGTGCGGTTTGATATCCCAATATTATCATTTGATGATAGTGTAGAAAATGTATTTAGGTCTTTATTGCTCAATGCCCATTCACTTTCAATGGAATTGTTTTTAGAATAGTTCCATTTAAATCCACTACTGAGCATCTGCTGCTTTTTAGGTGTAATAATACTACGGGAAGGCACATGGTCCCCTTGTGAAACCCCAGCAACGGGGGCCACCCATCGATATACTTTTCCTAATGCATTGTATTCATCCAATACATAATCACCATTGCCACTTCCTACATATTCAAAATACACCCGATAAAAAGCCGAATCTGGATGAACACTGAATACCAATACAGAATCTACTCCTAAAGAGTCAATTAGCTTGTAGAGGTTTTGATTGTCAAAATAGCCAACAGAATCGATGGAATTAATTTTAGCGAGGTCCAAGCTGTCACCTATTTGAGACAATGAGAATCGTTGCTCAGGTGAGATCTCCTGTTGTAAAGGCTGATTTTTAGCATCCTGTTCACCGTACATATTGACCCAAAAATCTAACCTATCACTTTTAAAAACCAAAGACTCTTGTATCAGAGAGCGTGCATAGTTTTGATCTGAATATTGGAATTCGACGACTATACGTGTATCTTTCGTAATTAAATTACGAGAGGTAAAGACAACCTCGGAAGAATTGTAGTCGATCGTATAATCAAACTCCTGCCCTCGTTCAAGTAATTTTCCATCAATGAAAACCCTTTCAGTTCCAGACAATACAATAATAAAAGGTTCGTTTTCTGCCCCAAGTAATCTGTATGGACCCTGATTGGCTTCAACTCCTTGAATAACTTGTCGATTAAACTTTCCCTTGGATAAAGCACCGCTTGTTTGGGTGCTCCATTCATTCTCTTTGGTGGTTTTCCAAGTATAATTTACGGAAAGACCCTGTGCTCTCTTTCGATAATTCATGAAATAACCCTTGGGTTTCGAAAGCCAAAAATCTCCCGCTATTAGTTTAAATTGATCATTATAAATCTGTATAAATACTTTATCAAATTCTTGAAGCTTATTGGTGTTACCATCTGGTTGAATGGGAATGTTTGCATCCGATACAGAGGCAAGCATTTTTAAATCTGGAGAAATATTTCCCGAAAGCTCAAGATTTAAGGATGAATTAATTCCCAAGTCTTGATTATTCCCAAAGGAAACTCCCCTAGAAATTGAACCATTCTTATTGAGCTGACTACCCCCAAACACATCTTCAACTGAATAAGAATTTTCAATCTTAAATAAATTATAATTGTCTTTTTGAATGGAATAAATAATACTGGTATCCCTCAATTTGTATTGCTTTGAGAGGTCCAAAGGCAAAACCTGATATTTAAAGGTTAGGGAATCATTTAGTGTATTATTTATAACGAATAAAGCACTTGTGAAATCAAGCTTGTAGGCTGTAGATGGCAATATTACATCTTTATGATAGACCTCAAAAGAATTGGGATAGATACTCAATGAATCCAAATCAACAGAATCAGTTACAAATATTTTTTTGATGCGAGAAGCCGAGCTTTGACCCAACAAACCATGTTGAATCATTATACAGGTAAAAAAAACAAAAACAAACTTCATCTGAGACATCTTAATAAAGATACAGCCTTGTAATTAAAAACGCTATTTTGAAGAATCCATTGTCTTTTAATCATTAAGTTTTAAGAATCGACTGAAGCAAATGCTTAAGCTCATTAATTGACCCTTGCTTTAGCGTGTAGTCTGCAGGATAACCATGCTCATTTAAGCTCTTTAATGAAGTGTTTCCCCAAACAATAAGTTTGCTTCCAAGTTTGGGTGTATTTGATTTAAAAAAGGATTGAATATTGCTTGGACTACTGAACACGTATACATCACAGGGCTCAATAATAGACGCTGACAAAACCGTTTTATAGACCTCCACTGTACTTAATTGATTATTATTTAGGTGTTTTTTCACAGACAATGACGATATATTGGAATGTGGAACAAGCACTTTTCTTTGTCCCAACCAAGACCCAAAATTTTTTGATACTTCCTCAGGATTCCCGGCATTTTCTGCAACGAAATCGCAGGCATAACCCAGTTCCTCAAGACGCTTTTGGGTTTGCATACCATTGCATGCCAAAACGTAGGAGGATAAATTCATTTTACCAGAATCTAATAAAAACTTTGCAGAACGAACGCTAGGAAAAAACACCACTTCAAAATCGAGTTCAATTTTAAATGGTACTGATTCAAATCGAATAAGTGATTGGTATAAACCAGAAATATTTTTAGCACTTAAAAAGGATGGGATGTCATCTAAATCACACGCGTCTTTGGAGATAAAAACGGACATTACACCTGCTGATGTTGAAGATGCTCAACAATCTTTGCTGGGAAATCTGGAGAATCCTTATATGGAAACCTAAAGTAACGAGACGCATGTAATGCAAAATCTGAGTATGAAACATGGACATATTTATTGTCGCAGTATACTCCAAGTGGCAGCTGACATCCTCCGTCCATAAGCCTTAGTACCTCTCTTTCTAGATGCACAAGCTTTTGAACCTCGGCATCATTAATCTGCTGAAGAATAGCATTGAGTTGGTTGTCTTGTTCACGTATCTGCAAAGCCAAGACTCCTTGTGCTGGTGCTGGAACAAATTCATCAGGAGTCAGTTCTACGGTTACCAAGTCCGAAAGATCTAATTTCAAGCGTTCAACACCTGCCTTTGCAAGTAATATGGCATCGTAATCTCCCGATTTTAATTTTTCTATTCGAGTTGGAACATTTCCCCTCAAATCTTTAATCTCAACATCTAACCTCAATGCCAATAGCTGAGATTTTCTTCGGGCCGCCGAAGTACCTACAATAGCATTCTTTTTAAGTTCCCACAAGGCGTTCGGCTCGTGTGCGGTTTTTCTGATCAGCAAAAGCTCACAAGGATTTGCACGTTCGGAAACTGCTGCGATTTTTAATCCTTCCGGGGGAGTGGTTTCTAAATCTTTGTGTGAATGAACAGCAATATCGATATCGTGATTCAATAAGGCTACCTCAATCTCTTTGGT
>JABJEE010000229.1 GCA_018665005.1 Flavobacteriales bacterium | reverse complement strand
TTCCCATTCTTCGTCAAATAATCCAGAGGGTTTATTAAGACTTTCTACTTTCCACCAGGTGCCTCTTCTTTTGAATCCAAGTGCAAAGGCGTCATCTAACTCTGTATTTGTATCTAAGCAATGTTCAATACAAGAAAAGCTGTACTCCATTTTATTACGATAGAAGAAATGACTTGGTGCTGATATAAATTCATCAAATTTGTCGTCAATATTGTCGATGCCTGAAAGTCTTGAAAATGCATCTAGGGTTGAGGATTTCTTGACTCTTTCTTGTTCTTTTACAGGAATATAAATGTAAGGAGCTCCCGATATTTCTTGGTATTCGTTTACTTCTTCTATAGGTGATCTTGTAATAATTTCTAAAAGCTTTGCTTCGGCATACCTCTTTTTTTTCGCCGATATAATGGCTTTTACCTTTTGTCCTGGAAATGTATTGGGTATAAATACAATCGTCCGATTTTCGTCATTATTGATTTTTGAAACACCCTTACCTCCAAAAGCATATTCCGAAATCTCGAATTCTAATTTTTCTCCTCTTTTAAACATGATTAAATCATACCTCTTAAAATTCCTTTTTCCGCAGAGGTAATAAACTGAAGTATTTCATCTCTGACCTCACTTTGTGCTAATTGCTCATGTATAGCTTTTATTCCTTTTGAAACATTACTGTTTTGAATAAATAAAATTCGATAAAAATCTTCAATTTCTCTTATTGTTTTGTCCGAGAAACCTCGTCTTCGAAGTCCTACAGAATTGACACCAGCAAAAGTAAGAGGCTCCCTTGCTGCCTTAATATAAGGGGGGATATTCTTTCGGATTAAGGAAGCTCCTCCAATGAAGGTGTGCTTACCGATATGTGTAAATTGTTGTGCAGCTACCTTTCCTTCCAAAATCGCATAATCATCAATTTGTACATGTCCCGATAGCCCTGTGTAGCTTGCTAAAATAACATGGTTACCAATTTGGCAATCATGAGCTACATGAACGTAGGTCATTAAAAGACAGTGATGCCCTATTCTTGTCGCCTTTTTATCATTAGTCCCTCTATGAATTGTTACACACTCTCTAATCACAGTGTAATCACCTATTTCAACAAGCGTGTACTCACCTTCAAATTTGAGATCCTGTGGGATTACTCCGATTACAGCGCCCGGAAATATTTCACAATATTTACCTATTCTTGTTCCGGGGTAAAGAACGACATTTGAATGAATTTTGGTTCCTTCACCAATAATAACATCCTCATGAATATGTGCAAAGGGCTCGATAACTACATCCTTTTCAAGGTTTGATTTTGGATGTACAGATGCTAGAGGACTAATGTTCATTACACTCTGTCTTTTACAATTTGTGCTAACATTTCTGATTCAGCAACCTCTTTCCCGTTAACATAAGCTTTTCCTGACATTTCAACTAAGCCTCTTCGTATTGGAGACATAAGGGTGAGTTCGAAAACAACAGAATCTCCGGGAACAACTTTCTGTTTGAATTTCACATTGTTGATCTTCATGAAATAGGTGGAGTAGAGGTGAGGTTCTTCAACCTTACTTAAGGCAAAAATTCCTCCAACTTGTGCCATTGCCTCAATTTGAAGGACACCGGGAAAAACAGGGTTCCCTGGGAAATGACCCGTAAAAATCGGCTCATTCATGGTGATGTTTTTAACCCCCCAAATGGAATCATCTGTAATTTCCATAATCTTATCAACCATAAGGAATGGAAACCTGTGAGGCAACATTTTTTCAATGTCATTGATGTCATACAAAGGTTCTTTTGTTAAATCAAAATTTTTCCCGTTGGCTTGCTGTTTTTTAATTTGGGCTTTGAGCACTTTAGCAAATTCGACATTTCCATAATGTCCTGGACGAGCTGCAAGAATGTGGGCTTTGATAGGTTTACCTATAAGAGCTAGGTCTCCAACTATGTCTAAAAGTTTATGACGGGCTGGTTCATTTTCAAATTGAAGCTTTGTACTATTTAGAACACCAATTCCTTCCACACTGATTTTTAAATCTTCTTTACCAAGAAGTTTTGCAAGTTTGCCTAGTTCTTCTTGAGAAACTTGTGGTCTTTCTACCATCACAATGGCATTATCGAGATCACCACCTTTTATCAAATTATTCTTCGCAAGAAATTCTAGCTCTTTTAAGAACACAAAAGTTCTACACATTGAAATTTCGGACTTAAATTGTCCTATGTTGTACATGCTCGCATGTTGAGTACCTAAGGCTGGTGACTGATAGTCAACCATTACAGTAAGTCTATAATTTTGATCTGGTATGGCTAAAAACTCAATGCCTTTTTCTTCATCTTCCCATGGAATATTTTCAGAAAGCTCAAAATAGATTCTCTCAGCTTTTTGGTCTTCGTAACCAATTTCTTCAATTGCCTCAACAAATTTAAGTGAGCTGCCATCCATAATAGGTATTTCGGGGCCATCTACGGTAATTAAAGCATTGTCGACTTGACAACCATACAACGCTGCCAATACATGCTCTGTAGTGTGTACTTTAGCATTATTTTGCTCTAGAGTTGTTCCTCGTTCAGTTGATACAACAAAATCAACATCGGCTTTAATGATTGGTTTTCCATCAAGATCAATCCTTTGGAACTTATATCCGTGATGATCTGCTGCTGGGTGGATTTCTAAATTTACTTCAAGACCTGTATGAAGGCCGATTCCATTCACTTTAACAATACCTTTTAAGGTTCTTTGTTTTTCTGACATGGTATTTATTTTGTTAAGGATTCAATTTTTTGTTCTAGTTCTTGTACTTTTTTTAGCAAATAAGGCAGTTTTCTGAAGCCAAAATAAGATTTTTTAAAGTCATCTATGGGAATACCTGGTGTCCCCATTAATGTTTGTGCTTTTTTAACAGTAGAAGGGATGCCTGATTGGGCAACTATCTTTGTTTGGTCAGCAATTTTGAGATGGCCACTTATTCCAGCTTGGCCTCCGATTAATACATTTTTACCAATCTTACTTGATCCGGCAATACCAACTTGTGCAGCCATTGCTGAATTTTCATCTACGTCAACATTATGCGCAATTTGGCAGAGATTATCAATTTTTACACCCTTTCTAATAAATGTTGAACCCATGGTAGCACGGTCGATAGAAACGTTGGAACCAATTTCAACGTTGTCCTCTATTTGAACATTTCCGATTTGAGGTATTTTTTGAAACTCACCTTTTTCGTTGGGTGCAAATCCAAATCCATCAGACCCAATAACAGTTCCTGAATGAATGATACAATTAGCACCAATTTTACAGTCATGGTAAACGGTTACGTTGGGATATATTTTCGTTCCGGATTTAATCGTTACGTTTTCCCCTATGTATGCATTTGGATACAAGGTAACGTTGTCTTCCAGAGTTACATTCTTTGCGATATAACAAAATGCACCAACATGACAGTTTTTGCCAATTGTCGCTTCTTTTGATATGAAAGATGGGTCTTCAATACCACTTTCTTTTTGGTATAATTGATTGTACATCTCTAAAAGCTTGGCAAAACATGCATAAGCATCGTCAACTTTCACTAGAGTTAGTGTTTTTGGCAATTCTTTTTGAGGTTCGAATGTTTTATTTACGATACAAATACTTGATTCTGTATTATAAATGTATTCTTCGTATTTGGGATTTGATAGGAATGATAGTGTTCCTGTTTTACCTTCTTCTATTTTGCTTAAGTCATTTACGACTACCTTAGGATTCCCCTGAATGTCTCCATTAAGGATACCGGCTATTTGTTCAGCTGAAAATTCCATTGTTCAAAAATATAAAAAGTGACTTTGCAAATAACATTATACTGCAAATAAATCTCATTTTAATATGTGATAGATCATTTGTGTAACAAAATCAATCACAGTCTTTCCCCTCATATTCAAAAGAAAAAATCTTTGCTTTCTCTTTGTAAAATGAAGCTCTAAAACCAAAAGGAACGCCGCTATTGTCATTGACAAGAAGCCTGTGCTCAGGTTTAGGTTGGAGTTTCAATCTTGAATTTTGAAGATCGATACGTCCCGAAGAAAGAAATTTTGTCATTAAAGTGCTATCCTCTTCAATACCTAACGCCTTTCTTTTGCAAATAGTATATTCGGTTGTATCAGAATAAAAAAAGTTTTTCCCACTTGGAACAACTACAGGTACTCCAAGTCCTTTTTTTGTAGGTTTTACGGTACTTGAATTAAAGCTGTTAGGAACCAATTCACAAACAAAAGCCCCATCATATAAAATTACTTGAGCAACGAAGTTTTCAATTTTACTTGTTGGTCCTTCAAGATGATATATTCTTGGATTGGTGTTTTTTACACTTTTTGAGAAGTCCACATCGGCAGATTCAATGTACTTTTTTAATTCAGATTTGTCAATTTTTAGATTTTCTAAAACACCTAGGTTTTTTTCTGACACAAAAATGATTTTTTGAGCGAGGAGTGTTTTTATTCTATTCTCTGGAAGCCATGAACAACCGCGATTATTGAAGAAAAAGAACACGAAAAGGAGGCCCATACCGAAACCCAATCCATAATAAAGCAGTCTTCTTTTTAATGTATTCATCTTTTACGATATATAAAGTGTCAGACCAACTCCTATAAATCTCAAATATTCAATGAAGAAAAAAAGGATTTAGAAAATAAGCAGAGCCGTATTTATTTATAAAAGAGCTTCTAATTTCGAATCTAAAGTTGCTTTTGGTACTGCTCCAACAGATTTATCTACCACCTCAC
>JABJEE010000228.1 GCA_018665005.1 Flavobacteriales bacterium | reverse complement strand
CTGAACTCCGTTTCCTTTACATCTTTGGGTTGGTTGTACTTTTCTGGATTTTTCTCAATCCATTCCGTTTTCTCCTTTTCTGTTGTGAAAACCGGAATCTCCGTCGTTTTTTGCGCATAGGATATACCCGCAGCAAACACCGACAAAATCACGAGTGATTTTTTCATAGTTTGAAATTTAGTTAATAGTTTAATAGCGTTCTACTTTACGAAAAGTTTTAGCGATTTTTCGTAAAAACAGGGACAAGATAATGATTTTTTTTTTAAAAAGGGTCACATAGACACTTATTTGTTGTCAGATTGACATATACCCGAACAAAACTCTAATTATGAAAAAAAAATGCAAAAAAGGAAGTGAGTCGATAAAATGAACTCAACGTTCTGTTTTTTCGTAAACAGCCTCGAATTTTTTAAACTTTTTTACCGAAACCGTGATTTTTGATTCAGCCGGCAGATTTTTCTTTTTCCATCTAACAAAACGATACCCTTCATTTGGAATGGCTTCAACGCTAATTGGCACATCACTTATATAAAAACCATTCCATGTTTGACCTTTAGGGTAGATGGTGTTCAATTTAATAACACCTTTGGTATCATCCTCTTGATTTACAGTGATTTCTGTAACTTTTCCTGAAAGCTTAAAATAATCAATCATGTTTTGGCGTAAAAACTCTGGACGTTTATATGCGTAATCCTTGATCCATTTTACCCTCTGACCCTTTGGAATATACAACATGGAATCTGACCACCTATTGCGATCACGATCCACTTCAACTTCTATTCTTTCCGTAATGTCATCAACCAATCCGACGATATTTTCAGGCTCAAATCCTGTGTTTAAGTAATCACACATTCTATTAATCCATCTCAACCTGAATGTTCTATTTTTCATTAATCTCCCCAGAAAGAAAACCTTTCCATTATCCAAATAATATTTAAGTGATTTTTCTTTGTAAGTATACCATGAATCTTGATCATAGCTAATCCATTTCCATTTTGAGCCTAATGCTTTTGACTTCCAAAAGCGAATATTAACATTAATGTCCCTAGCTCCACAGTAAGTTTCATTCACCCAGTAATCAATATAGCTATCAATATTTATTTGTTTACAAACCTCATTATAAACTGAATCTGTGGTGATGTCATTTTGAGCTATATAAAACATGAGTTGATCGTATTCACTAATGTTTCCCGAAACTATTTTGGCATCTTCTGCGGTTAAAATATCTACATCCTTCACTTCATAATTATTGTAGATGAAATCTTTCCCTTTTCTTTCCATTAAATTATATAAGCCCCAATATTTTCCATTGAGATATACGGTAACTGGCTCATAGGCCTGCATGTCAATGTTTGCGTTCATCTGTTTATTCACCTCATATAACAACTCATTTTTAAAACGTTCTCCGACCCATAGCTCTGGAACGTTTCTTCCCGATGTAGCATCTGCCCGAATCCATAAACCGCTAAAACTTTCTATTTCTTTATCCTTAAAAACGGGATAATTAAATCGATTTCCTTTCCCATCATCATTAGTGGCAAATAAAGCAAATGATTTTTTGGGTTGTCTTCTACTTGTTTTCCCTGCAATTCTTGTTTTAGATGTTTTAGATAAAGACAAATTAAATTCTCCAGCATCTGTGGTGTCAAAATATTCAACATATGCGGGAACCTCTACTCCTCTTCTTTCAAAATTTCGATAAATACCTTTCTTCTTGCGCCACAAATCTTTAGGGTCAATAATTAATGAAATTACAGACAATGTGCTTTTTTCATCAATTAAAAAGCTTCTATTCGTTATGACGTTGGGGAGAAACCCTTCTTGAATCAAACGCGTTCTCAAAACGGTACTTGAGTCTAGTTTTATTAATTGATTATAAATTGGACTCGTCCTACTCGGTTCAGAACCATCTAGGGTGTAGTGGATGTCGCCCTCGATTCTACAAGACAATGTAAGATCTTGACTTCCCGTATAAAAACCAGAAGGCATATTTATATCTACATTAATATTCTGTGTATTGAGCCGCAACCCTCCTTCGTTATGCTCATTCGGTGATGGATCGCTATAAACAGCCATTTCATTGCTGTTGACTTTTATTTTACCTAGCGAATAATTCCTCTTTTGACTCGAATAATACACTTCATCAACCAGAACTGTATCGCTATCATATAGACCAATGTAACCACCTTTCTTATTAAGAGAAAAAGAAATGTGTCTTTTGCCTTGCTCAGGGTCGTCATCAACCCACAGCAAAATAAAGCCCTTAGACTCAACAGATGTCCATTTTTCACTGTTTCCTATTTCATGTTTGGTTGGCTCATTAGGGTCATCTGTTAAAAACATTCCCGCTAACTGAATGGAGCTATCCATTAAATTATAAATCTCAATCCAATCATCATGTTCTCCAAACCCATCTGAATACCCATTAGAATTTGACGCTAGAACCTCATTGATTATTAGGCTTTTTTTCTGAGCCGATAATTGAAAAGTTAAGACAATTAGAAAAAATACATAGACAAAATGCTTGAAGCTCATGATTAAAAAAATTTATACGAATCTAAAATAGTAAAAAAAGCCCCCCTGCATAGCAGGAGGGCTTAAAGAATATACTAAGTTATTATTTGATAATAACGAACTTTTCTTTCATTATGCCATTTGTAGTATTTAAGTGTACATAATAGATTCCACTTTGAAGATTTGTCACGTTGT
>JABJEE010000227.1 GCA_018665005.1 Flavobacteriales bacterium | reverse complement strand
GTCACTTCAAGATTCGCAATAGTTATATCAGCCCTATTCAGGACGGGTTTTATCTTTTCGAAAACTGCATCATAATTATAGCTTTTTGTTTTCGCATTGAATGCAGCTTCTATTTGTCCACCGTGCTCCATGATATCTCCAATAAAGATTAAGGATAGGGAATCTTGGCAGTAGCTTACAGAGAATTGAATGATTAAAGAAAAAATTAGTAGGATTACTCTCATAGTTCATTATTTTCATTTGAAAAATACTATTTTCAACGCAGTATTAATTGATTCTGTATTTCTTTTTAACCTTTTTTTAATAAATAAACCATTGAATAAATCTGATTTCCTTTTTTTCGCACAGAAAGTGATAGATGATAAGGTGATAAAAGCCAAGGAGTATATGAATTCTATTGAGCTTTCAATACAAGGTGAATCAAAGAGCACGGCAGGAGATAAACACGATACTACTAGAGAGCTCATGCAGCAAGAGAGAAATAAGGCAGCGCAAAATCTCAGTAATCAAATTCTTGCTCAAAAAACTTTAATTCAATTATTGAATACCTCAGCTAATGAAGGTATCGGGTTTGGAAGCTTAGTTGAAACAGACAAGGGTTGGGTTTTTATTGGTTTGGCATTGGGGAAAGTTTTATTCAGAGACGTGGATGTTATTTGTATTTCGCCTTTATCGCCCCTCGCTAAAGCATTTGAAAAGCAAGCTAAGAATGGAGATTGTGTTTCTTTTAACAATATTGATTATAAGATAGAAAAGGTCTTATAACAAAAAAAGTGAGGACACCTCCTCACTTTTTTTAGTTTAAACTTTACCGGTAGGTTAAATTTAAAAACAAAACACATATTAACTAAACAAACTTCTCCATTATACTGAAGGTCTTGTGATAAGGTTACAATTTTTATTATTTTTTTTTAGAATTTTATCTAAGTAGATTCAAATGTCCAGTTTGAGATTTCTTTTGATCTCCTCCTTGCTCTTGGTATTCAAGTTTGTAGGTATAGGTCCCATCCGGTACATTTTTGTTGTTGTAAGTCCCATCCCATCCCACGCGAATGTCATGTGACTTCCATATGATTTCACCCCATCGATTAAATATCATTAAGGTAAAGTTTTGTACTGAAATACCTTCAGCGACTACAAACCAAGTTTGATTGTGCTCATTTTCATCAGGGGAGAAAGAATTAGGAATGAATATGTTGACCTCAGGTTCTTCATAGCATGGCTCATATGGTTCATTTAAACTCACAGAACTTGACGATAGGCATCCATTGTTGTCAATAACTGTTACGTCATAGGTATCAGTATATAAGTTTTCAATAAGAGTGGTTGTATCTCCATTGTTCCAGCTGATTGAGAATGGGGGGGAGCCTGAATCGATTTCAATTTCTATCGATCCTGAGTTCTCGCCAATACAAAAAGGATTTATTGGGAGTGAAGAGATGGAAGGATTAGCCCAGCCCGTAATGATTATGTCATCTTCTGAAGAACAGCCGTTAAGATCTTGACCAATTACAGTATAGATTGTTATCCCTTCATTAACGGTAATGACTGATCCATTGGATATGCCATTGTTCCAGCTGTATGTATTTGCTCCGGATGCTAAAAGTGTGACTTCATTGCCTTCACATTCATAAATGTCGGTTCCTGCATCAAGTCCTGTCAGAGCATTGATCGTTAAATCGAGCGATACCAAACTATCGCATCCCGCTGCGCTAGAGAGCGTATATGTGGCAGTGTTATTGTCTGAGGTATATGTAATGCCATCAATCCAGGTATACGAGTCGCATGCTATTTGGATATCTGTAGAAGAGCTATTGTTGTTTACAATCAGATTTAAAGTAACAATAGAGTCACATCCGCTAGCAGCTCCACCAAAAATAGTGTATATAGCCGTATTGTTTGATGCAGTATAAGTGTTTCCGTCAATCCATGTATATGATTCACAAGCTGATTGAAAGTCGGTACTATTTATGACATTATTGATTGTTAGATTAAGAGTAACTAAAGAATCGCAACCGTTCGCTGCACCTCCTGTAATATTGTATGTAGCAATATTGTTTGATGCGGTATAGGTATTTCCATCAATCCAGGTGTATGATCCACAAGCTGATTGATAATCATTACCTGTTGCTGAATTATTTATGGTTATAGTAAAGCTGTTTTCATCAAAACAATTTGGAGTGGTTCCTGATTCTGCATAAACATATAAAGTTTGGCTTGTAGAAAAGTAAGCCCCCGAAGAATAATTGTTACCCAGTCCATTGCTCAGTGAAAAATAATTCCCATTAGCCAAGGAGGGTAGAATATAGGCGTTACATTCTGTAACGTCTGAAGGTGATGAAGCAATTGGGTTTTGAATGACATTAATATTTATGGTCGTGTCGTCTGTGCAGATGCCATCACTTACGGTTAAATTCAGATTGTAATTTCCTGCGCTAGAATAAGTATGATTTGTGGTGCTTCCACTTCCATTGGCAGAAGTATCTCCAAAGTCCCATGTGTAAGACGATATTCCTCCAGACCCGGTGGATGCACTTCCATCAAAATTAAAATTGTTTCCAGATAAACATTGGTCACTCACTTGGGATATTTCTGCATTTATTCCACACGATTGAGTAATCAGTAAATCCTCCATGATCACGTCTAGCCCGTTGCCGCCTGTGCTGTTATAATGCACTAGGTAATTTAGTCCATTTGTAGAAACTGGGGCTGTTAATGTGATTTGTTGCCAGCTTGTAGTTAATGTCAAATTAATAGAATCCATGACAATTCCGTTGTCATCAATTAGGCTTATGCTAACGTTGGGAGCGTTAAAGGACATTCGCATCCAGATAGATGCAGTTACGGTGCAACCAGGATTTAATCCTGGAACATTGATGTCATATATATCAACATCTCCAATGCCATTCTGCACGTTAAACCATCCGAAAAAAGTTCCGCTCAGCGCATAGCTTGCGTTGAAATCACTACCTCCGTTGCCATAAAGAACAGGACCATTGGCACCTGTAATTGTAGCGCTATCAAATGTTTCGGACAATACTATTGAATTCGAGGTGTTGATGGTGAGGTCAAGAGTTACAAGAGAATCACAACCATTCGCTGCGCCTCCAGGAAAATTAAATGTTGCTGTATTGTTAGAGGTGGTGTAAGTGTTTCCATCAATCCAGGTATACGAATCACAGGCGATTTGTGTATCTGTTCCGTTCACTGAATTGCTAATGGTAAGATCAAGC
>JABJEE010000226.1 GCA_018665005.1 Flavobacteriales bacterium | reverse complement strand
TAAAGTTAGGTGTTTTAGGCTTGCTTCTTTATTACCTCAATAGCAGACTTTCCGATTTGCCCAATGGCATATCTTTTACATCTACAATTCACTATGATGTACTCTTTTTTTTAATTTTCTTAATGCCTTTAAATCTTTTTTTTGAATGGCAGAAATGGAAAGTCATTCTTCGAGATGAAGCCGTCGATCAAAAACAGAGGTTACATTCTTTTCTTTCAGGCATTGTCTCGGGTGTCATAACACCTGCTTATGCCGGAAATTTTATTGGTCGTATGCTCTATTTTCCAAAATCAAGTCGAAAGAAAATCATCGTCAACACAATTGCTTCTAATGGTTCACAATTTATCATCAGTATTTCAATGGGTCTCATTGCGTTCCAAATCATTTATTTTAACTCTCTTCATTTACTATATCATTCACTTTTTATCATCTCCAACTTGAGTTTATACGTTCTCTATTTCTATGGAGATTACATAATTGAAAAACTTCCTTTTCGATTCTTTAAGCAAATTAGTGGCGTTGTCGTTTCAAGAGATCTAAGACTTACTCTGCTATTCCTTTCAATGTTCAGATATGGGGTTTTTGTAATACAATTTATATTGGCACTCATGGTTTTTGATGTTGACTTCAATCCATACCTCATTATCTGGGTCATGCTGATGTTTGGCGCCATAACCATTTCACCCTCCCTATTCATGGGGAAGTTAATTGTCCGAGAAACGGTGGCCATAACTATTCTAACTCTTATTGGAATTGCAGCACCATCGATAATTCTAGCGGCAGTTAGCACTTGGCTTTTAAATCAAATATTACCTGCTCTTATAGCTACTTTGCTTGTAAAAAAACGTAAACAGCATGCTTGGGTTTAGTATTCTAATTGTTCTATATCTCATCTTTTACATCATACTTATTATCGGATGGAGAATTACACAAGACAGTAACCCTGCAAAGGTTGATTCAAACATCAAACCCTCCGAATTAACGGTCGTTGTGCCTTTTAGAAATGAATGCGATAACCTTTCTACACTTCTTACAAACATAAATACTCTTAAAACATTACCCACTAAGTTTATATTCATAGATGACCATTCCGAGGATGATTGGTCTGTAACGTTTGAAAACATAAATAATGATCTGATTGAGGTTTACTCATTAAATGAATCAGATTACGGCAAGAAAACAGCCATTCAAGAAGGCGTAAAGCACGCGGCCACCAAATATATATTATGTTGGGATGCTGATATCCAGTTTGAAGACAACTATTTTAATGATATTGAAAAGCTCAAAACAGCAGATCTCATCATACTGCCTGTGCACTTTAAATCGGAAAATATTTTGCAATCCATAGGTGAAATTGATTTTTATCTTGCAAATCTTGTCAACCAAGCCAGTGCGTACTGGCAACGACCAATTATGTGTAATGGAGCCAATTTACTCTTCACAAAAAGTGCTTACTTAGAAACCATAAATCTCAAATCACATGCGCATATTTTGAGTGGAGACGATATGTTTCTATTGCACTACATGATAAAACAAAAGAAGGAAGTGTACTGTGCACCCAATCAATTTTGTACCATAAGGACCCAAAGCCCCTCCTCCTTTTTAGGATACTTTAGTCAAAGGACTCGATGGTTTGGAAAATCCTTATTAATAAAAGACGGTTTACTGAATTTTTGGGCCATCATTCAATTCATTTTTACCG
The DNA here is from genome assembly GCA_018665005.1 of Flavobacteriales bacterium. Lineage (GTDB taxonomy): Bacteria > Bacteroidota > Bacteroidia > Flavobacteriales_D > Crocinitomicaceae > UBA952. Next base: position 1,080 of record JABJEE010000226.1, on the reverse strand, counting down.
TTTGCTTTTTCAGTTTTTTTATTTATTGGATACTTGAAGACCCAAAAACCTTTGGCATTATATTTTTACTTAAATGCGGGATTGATCTCTCATTTCTTTCGGTATATTTCTATTCAATTCAGAAAAACACCTTGACGCTGCTCATTCCGTTTTATGGATTGCTATTTCCGTTTTACAACCTATTTATTTTATTTTCCTTCTATTTTAAAAAGCAGAAATGGAAAGGCCGAAAGCTTTATCAATAATGATTCAAGAGATTCTAATTATATTCGCAGCATGAACATCTTAATGGTCTGTTTAGGTAACATTTGTAGGTCTCCATTAGCCGATGGTTTGCTCAGACATAAAGTAGAGCGCGAAGGCATTAAGGCTTTAGTAGATTCGGCGGGCACTGCGAATTATCATACTGGAGGACCTCCCGATGAAAGAATGACTGAAACAGCAATGGGTAATGGGATAAATATCTCCTCTCTTCGCGCACGTCAATTTGAGGTTTTAGATTATGATACTTTCGACCTCATTTATGTTATGGACAAATCGAATTATCACAATGTCACCCGATTGGCCAGAGATGAAAATGACATTAAAAAAGTAAAACTGATTTTAGACGAACTCGGACATTCCAATAACATTCAGGAAGTTCCAGATCCCTATTATGGGGGACAAGCGGGGTTTGATCATGTATTTGAATTATTGGATAGGGCAACTGATGTAATCATTGAAAAATTAAAAAATGGCTAAAACTGGAAATTTATATATCATTCCAAATACACTTGGAGGAGAATCCTTAGAAGACATTATACCGCGCGAAGTAACCTTGAAAGCATCTGGCATTCGACATTTTATCGTAGAAAACCTCAAGTCTTCAAGAAGATTACTCCGGAAAATGGATCGCCAATTCCCTATTGATGAGTCCATGTTCATCGAAATGAATAAACGCAGTACCGAACAGGATACCATGAAAGGATTACACTGGCTAATTGAAGGCCATGATGTAGGTGTGATTTCTGATGCAGGTTGTGCCTGTGTTGCAGATCCTGGAGCTGACATCGTATCACTGGCCCATTCACAAAAAATTGC
>JABJEE010000225.1 GCA_018665005.1 Flavobacteriales bacterium | reverse complement strand
GTTGATCCTCCTCCATTATTTGGCTGAAAACCACTTGCCGTACCAGGAATATTATTTGATTCAGTTCCTCCAGCAAATACCACATTTCCACTCAGGTCCATTTTAACTGAATAGCAAGCATCATCCTGAGAACCACCATAATAACTAGAAAATAGTAATTGACTAAAATCTGATGAAAGCATGAATACAACCCCGTCTTGATTACCTGCATTAGTGTTCTGAAAAGCATTAACGGTCGGGAAGTTGGTTGATTTAGTACAAGATGCGACAACAACATTATTTGCGCCGTCTAGAGTTATCTCTCCTCTAAATTGATCTCCATAATTGGAGACAATTCCAGTGTAAGCACCAACATTGTTATAGGGTAACAATGCGGCTTCATAATTCATCCCATCATTACCTGAGCCTCCAACGTAAGTTGAACCCATTAATGTTGTTCCGTCTGCGCTAAACTTTGAGACATACAAATCGACTCCTTGATTATCATGTGTCACTCCATTAAAAGACAATTGCGCTGCCGTTCCTCCATTGTGCGTTGCATCATAAGCTCCTGAACTTGTTGGAAAGTCTGCACTAGATGTTGAGCCAAAAACGTAAATATTATCGTTAAGGTCACAAATCAGGCTGTGAGCAGCTTCCGTTCCTGAATTGTTATTACCCCCTCCTAAAAATGTACTCCATAACATATTCTCTCCATCTGGAGAGTATTTGGTAATAAATACATCTGTCACTCCATAAGCACCATTAAGAACCGTAAAATTCGAATTGATGTCATATGCCGTTCCGCTTGGCATTGGATAATTATTTCCATAAACCATTCCTCCTGCGTATGCAGAACCGTCGTACCCGTATGTTGCTGTCATTCCAAAATTATCTGAAAATGCGCCATTATAAGTAGCAAAAACGAGAACAGGGTCAATGACAAGAACTTCACTTTGATTATACTTTCCTAATTGAAACGAAACATTGTCTCCTGAGATAACAAAATCACACTCCACTTCAATTTTGTTACCATCAATTACTTGATATGCATATGGATGTTCTTCGAATATTTTACCAAGTTTTGTGGTTATTTCTAGGTCCCCTGCTGAATTTAAATTAATCGATTCTTGACCTGCATAATTCAATTGAATTACATCATGCGCTTGAAATGGTGAAATAACAAATTCATACTTAAATTGTCCCTCATTATTTTGCACATTTAGATCTACACCATTGTAGAGGTTTTTCATCACAGTCTTTCCATAAGAATGTACCTTCGAGGCCCATTTCGACCGATCATTTCCTTTAAAATAATTAAAATAAAACGTGCTTTCATCATGCTTTTCAATTGAAGAGACTTGATTGCTTCCAACAAAATTTAAATGAACAAGATGTTCTCTTATTTCTTGACCTGCATTAACATCAAAACTCCCATGATTTTCGTGCATGGAAGAATAATCTTGCAGATGGTATACAAACTTATTTTGCTGAACCCAAACTTTACCTCCGTTAATAGACGATTGAAAAAGAACTGGAGAAGGCCATTGCCCTTTATTCTCCAAAAGATTCGACCCACTAAAATTATGAGCGTGGTCGTGATGATTGACATCATCCGTTGGAAGTACTTGTGCTTTTAGAAATTGAGGACCAACTAAAATGCAAATGATGAGAAAAATTATCGTCTTCATGTAAAATGTTAGTGTTAGCTAAGATACAACAAAATAACGCAAAAAAATATTTTAATGTACACGGCTTTTGAGTAGTATAGATTATAATTAATTATTTTCGTTTTCGGAAAATAAAATATATCCTATGAGTACAGCTATCACAAAACTTTTTAAAGTTAAATATCCTTTGATTCAAGCCGGTATGATTTGGTGCTCAGGCTGGGAATTGGCATCTGCAGTTTCAAATTCAGGAGGGTTAGGAATAATTGGATCAGGATCAATGTACCCTGATGTATTGGATGAACAAATCAATAAATGCAAAAGCAATACTAATCAACCTTTTGCAGTGAATCTTCCTATGCTGTATCCTAATATTGAAGAACACATCAACACGATAATAAAGCATAAGGTCCCTATCGTATTTACATCGGCAGGAAATCCCAAAACTTATACTTCTCTATTAAAATCAAAAGGAATAATCGTTGTTCATGTGGTATCGAGTGTGAAGTTTGCCTTAAAAGCAGAGCTGGCAGGCGTCGATGCAATCGTTGCTGAAGGATTTGAAGCAGGAGGTCATAATGGACATGATGAAACCACCACTTTATGTCTTATTCCAATGGTTAAAAAAGCCGTATCCATTCCTGTAATTGCGGCCGGAGGTATCGCAGAAGGAAAATCAATGCTTGCTTGTATTGCTTTAGGTGCAGATGCAGTACAAATTGGAAGTCGGTTTGTAGTTAGTCAGGAATCAAGTGCACATATTAATTTTAAAAATGCAGTTTTAAACTGTAAAGAAGGTGACACAAAACTGACTTTAAAAGAATTGACTCCAGTACGGCTAATAAAAAATGATTTTTATCAAAAGATTGAAGATGCGTATCAAAAAAAGGCATCAACGGAGGAAATTAAAAACCTATTGGGCAGAGGGAGAGCTAAGAAGGGTATGTTTATTGGTGATTTAGCAGAGGGAGAACTTGAAATCGGACAGGTCTCAGGTATTCTCGATGAAATATTACCTGCTGGAGAAATCGTTTCTCAAATTATAAATGAATTCCAAATCGCTCAAAAAGAATTAAATGAATTTAAATTATAGTCATGGTTGAATTTCAACGATACAAACTTAAAAATGGGTTAACCGTTTTACTGCACCAAGACAAAACCACTCCAATGGCCGTTGTAAACACATTATATGATGTAGGTGCAAGAGACGAAAGCGAACAAAAAACAGGATTTGCCCACCTGTTTGAGCATCTCATGTTTGGAGGATCAATAAACATATCAGATTTTGACAAAGAATTACAAAAAGCTGGAGGTGAAAGCAATGCCTTTACAAGTAATGATATCACAAATTATTACGAAATAATTCCAGCTCAAAACATTGAAACAGCACTATGGTTGGAAAGTGATCGAATGTTGTCATTGGCATTTACTGAAAAAAGTCTTGAGGTACAACGCAATGTAGTGATTGAAGAATTTAAGCAGCGCTACCTCAACCAACCTTATGGTGATGTTTGGTTAGAATTAAGACCATTGGCATATGAAAAGCACCCGTATAAGTGGGCAACTATTGGAAAAGATATCTCGCATATTGAGAATGCAACTATGACCGATGTTAAATCTTTTTTTAAAAAATATTACCATCCGTCAAATGCCATTTTATGTGTCTCTGGTAATTTCGATAATTCAAAAATTCGTAGACAAATAGAAACCTATTTTGAAGAAATACCCTCAGCACTTAAACCCGAGAGACTCAATCCTCAAGAACCCAAACAAAAAGAATTCAAAAGTAAAAGTATCAATCGAGATGTTCCTGCCAATGCTTTTTATTATGCTTTTAATATGGGTACGCGAAAGAGTTCTGATTACTATTTAGGGGACATCATGAGTGATGCTGTAGGAAAAGACAGTTCATCTGTTTTGAATATTTCCTTAAAAAAGGAACTTGAGTTGGTTACTGAAATTAATGCATTTATAACCGGTTCTCTAGATGATGGATTGTTTGTCATAAGTGGAAAACTGGCTGAGGGAGTGAGTTTTGAGCAACTAGATGATCAATTATGGCGAATACTTAATGAGATAAAAGAATCAGGTATTGATGCTGAAAAATTAATAGGAATAAAAAATAAAATAAGTACTGCCAAAGCGTTTCAAGAACAAGGCCTTTTAAATCGCTCCATTAATCTTTCATTTTTTGAGTTATTAGGTGACGCGAATGGCATCAATGAAGACGCTTTAATTTATCAAAAAATAGAAGCAATTGACCTGATTTCATTTGCCAAAAACACCTTTGTAAAAACAAATTGTTCCTTATTAAAAGTTTGCAATAATGCCAAATAGAAATACTGCACCAACGACACAAAAAATAGAAAAAATCAGTTTTGTTAAGCCTCAGGAATTGTGGATAAATGAATCAGTGAAATTGTTATGGATGCCGGATGTACCCAATGAAACTTCAAGAATAGATTTATATTTTGATGCGGGATTAAGAAAGGATCGAAACGCAATTGTTTCTATATGCTCATCACTATTGCTATCTGGTACAAAACAATGCAGCTCAACCGAAATTCATAATCAAATTGATCAACTGGGCGCGTATTTTGATATCGGCCTCTCACACGAAGGCGTATTGATTTCCATTTTTGCCTTAAAGAATAATATTTTTGAAGCTTTTTGTTTGATTTATGATTCCATTCAGGACGCTATTTTCCCGGACAAAGAAATTGCGGAGAAAATAACAGAAAAAAGAGAACGGTTTAAAATCAACTCAGCAAAGGTGGGATTTACTGCCCAAAGAAAATTTCAAGAGAAAATATTTTTCAACACGCCATATGATGAGCTTGTACAGATAAGTGATTTCGACAACATTTCAAAAAAAGAAATTGTCGATTTTCATGATGAATGGATTAAAAACGGGCTCTATAAAATAGCCGTGGTGGGTAATCTGGACAGTAAAGAAATTATAAAAATCACAGAACGTTGCAAACCCTCCTGCATATCATCACCAATGACTTATTTTAAAAATTTCTGTAATGCTGCAGGGGTATTCCATGAAGAAAAAAAATCTGCAGTACAATCTGCTATTCGTATTGGAAAAACCATGTTTAACAAAACCCATGATGACTTCTTTGATTTTTCCATTTTAAACACGGTTCTGGGGGATTATTTTGGGAGCAGACTAATGAAAAATATTCGTGAAGACAAAGGCTATACCTATGGAATTGGATCAACCTTAGCAGAAACGGGTGGTTCAGGATATTTTATTATTGGCTCTGAGGTCGGAACAGAGCATCGGGAAGCCTCTTTGAACGAAATAAAAAAAGAAATCGAATTGCTCAACACCCAATTTATCGATAAAAGTGAATTGGAACTGGTTAAAAATTATCTTTTAGGCCAAATGCTAAAAGCGGCAGATGGTCCTTATGCCATGATGGACTTGTTTCTTAGTGTTGACGCGTATTCTTTGGATATGGAATTCTACAATCGTTATATTGAACGCATCCATCAAATTCAAACAGAAGAGTTGAAGTCTATTTCAAAAAAGTATCTTCAATGGGACTCCTTGTCCATTGTATCTGCCGGTTAGCAACTTTATTTTGTCACTTCCGTTATAATACTACGTATTATTCCTCGTTAACCTATTATGCAAAAGTTAGCTTTTTTAATTTTCATGCTTTTCACATCCAACATGGCGTCTGCTTCGCATGTCATGGGCGGTGAGCTTACATGGAGATGTGGAGCTGGAGGAGTGTACACTTTTGAATTGGTTTTTTACAGGGACTGCAACGGAGCTGAGGTCAATGTAGTTTCAGAAACGGTCCGAGTATGGAATCATCCATCCATTAGTCAAATCACATTAGATTTTGTTTCAAGAGCGGATATCTCTCCGAGCTGTACTGAAGTTGTCGGTTCTCCGCCAATGCTTGAGTGTGGAATAGGTAGTGCGGGAGGAAATGGCTCTGGAGCGATAGAGCAAGTCGTTTACCGCAGAGATATCATTCTTGCAGGTACGCCTCCGAACGAAGGATGGATATTTACTTATGAAAACTTCTCTCGAAGTAATGCGCTCACAAATATTAATGACCCATCCTCCTATGGTATCACAATAGCGGCAACAATGTTTCCGTCACCTAATAGTACCATTAATGACTGTACAGATTCATCTCCTCAATTTTTGCAATCACCATACTTCGTAACATGTGCCGGATCTGAATACAGATATAACATGAATGCTGTAGATCCTGACCTAGACTCAATGCTATTTGAGTTTGGAATCCCATACGATCATTTCCCAACTGGGATATATGACCCACCCAACAATCCTATTCCTGTTCCATTTGAAACTGGTTTTTCCTTCACATCCCCAACTCCAGGTCTACTTAATGATCCAAATAATATAGAAGCGACCATCAACAGCGCAACTGGGGAGCTCATTTTCACGAGC
>JABJEE010000224.1 GCA_018665005.1 Flavobacteriales bacterium | reverse complement strand
GCGGATCCAAATTTAATTTACGCGAATGCAACAGGATCAGCGAATGGAGGAAGTGGAACCTATGGCATTTATTTATCTTCAGATCAGGGCGCTTCTTGGACTTTTCAGTGCTGTGGCACTCAACCGGCTGGACCGCCGTCACTTTCCAACATTAATATGATGGGATGGGACAAGGAAGGTGAAGATGATGGTGGACAATACTATTATGATGTTGGTCTTGCTGTTGATCCAATAAATCCATTAAAATTGCACTTAGGTGGCGTAAATCATTGGATTTCTGAGGATGGTGGTATTACTTGGATTTGTCCTGCAAAATGGTCAGAACCTGCACTTGATGAATATGTTCATGCAGATATTCATGACATTCGTTTTTTTGGAACGGAGCTTTGGATTGCCTGTGATGGAGGTATCTTTAAGTCGACTGATGGCGGTGCTCACATGGATAAGTCAATGGTGGGAATTGAAGGGACAGACTTTTGGGGTTTTGGCGCAAGTCCACAAAGTGATGTCATGCTCGGTGGTTGTTATCATAATGGAACATTACTCAAGGATAATAATACCTATATTAATGATTGGATTTGCACAGGTGGGGGTGATGGTGTTCGTGGTTTTGTGAATTTTGGCGATGACCGTATTGCTTATGATGACTACGAAGGAAGATACCTTTCTGGAGACAGAACAATTAATATCAATGGATTTCAATTTGATTCTCTTCCCAATGCATCCTACATTTTTGGAGAATCATCCACTATGGAATGGGATCCAAGAAACAATAAACACATTTATCTAGGACGAGGAACAAACCTTATCAAAACGGAAGACAATGGAATGTCTTATGATTTGGTTTATGCATTCGATGATCGCGTTATGAATATTGAATTGTCTCGTGCCAACATAGAAGTAATGTATTTGGCTACCTATGAAAGCTGGTGGGGGGCAAAAAAAATATGGAGAACTGGAGATGGAGGGGCCTCATGGACAGACGTTACACCACCTGCATCACTTTTAAATGGACAGGAATGGGTGCCTTTTGATATTGCGGTAAGTGCCAGTGATGAAAATGTGGTTTGGGCAGCAAGAACTTCTCAATATGGAAATACGAACTTGAATAACCGAATGATATTTAAATCAACAGATGGAGGTGCTAATTGGGTTAATTATTCTAGTTCATCTCTAGATGGAGAGGTCATAACGAATATCGAGCATCAGAAAGGAACAGACGGTGGAGTCTATATTGGTACTAGGCGAACCGTTTATTACAGGAACAACTCAATGAATGAATGGGCTCTCTTTAACAATAATTTGCCTTTAAGTTCTATGTCAACCAAGTTAGTCATTAAATACAAGGATAGATTACTTAGAAATGCTACAAATAGGAGTGTGTATGAGGTAGAGTTGTATGAAAATTCAGAGCCAATGGCTCAAATTGCAGCCGATAAGTTCAAAGTTTCTTGTCTGGATAATCAGGTTCAGTATATCGATAATTCAGTATTGTCATCGATGAATCCAACTTGGTCTTGGACCTTTACAGGAGGGACTCCATCTTCTTCAAATGATCAAAATCCAATTGTCCAATATGATTCTCCCGGATTTTATGATGTTTCACTAACGGTAACAGATGATTTTGGAACAAGTACACAATCTTATTCTATGTTTATAGAGTTTGAAGAAACACTTGAATCATTGGACGTAATTGAAGATTTCGAATTGGGTATTACAAATTTTTGGACGCAGTATAATGCCAATAATTCTTATGGATGGTCACCATTTTACACGGAAAACGGACCGGATTGTGATCCTACGAATTGTGTCTTTATTGATCACTTCTCAATTAATCAGGTTGGTGATGAAGCTGAACTGATGACACCGAAAATTGATTTGACCAATGCAATTAGCGCTTATCTTGAATTTGATTATGCTTATACAAAGTGGGGAGGATCTTATGAGGATGGGTTTAGGGTTGACGCCAGTAGTGATTGTTGGGAAACATACGACACTTTGTTTTATGCCTTTGGAGATGATTTAATAACGGTTCCGAGTACCAATGACGAATGGTATCCTCAAGATTGCGCAGATTGGTCGGTTGACAACTTTGTTGATTTAGATGCCTATGTAGGGCAAAATGTGGCCATACGATTTGTGGGGATAAATGGTTGGGGTAATAATTTCTATATGGATAATATCAATGTTTCAGGTCAGCTCAGTGGTGTTGATCAATTGGATTTACCATTTACAGTTTATCCAAACCCAAATCAAGGCTCCTTTACTATTTCTCATGAATTAAAAAATCCTTTTATCAAAATTGTATCTCCTGATGGACGAATCGTTTGGAATGCTCATTTGACCTCACAAAAACAACTTGTAGAACTCAGTGTAAGCCAAGGAATATATGTTGTTCATGTCAGTGATGGCACAAAAACATATTTGGAAAAAATCACAATCCATTAAATCTAATTCATCAATCTTATTTATTTATAGTCAAATTCAATTCATCACATGAAATTTTTAAGTCTTTTATTTTTTACGGTTGCCTTAAGTGCTTGTGCACAGGAAAAGAACTCAATAGAATCGAGCACGGTGTCAAATTTAAAGTTTAGACTTGTTGGGCCTGCTTTGACATCCGGTAGGGTATCTGATCTGGCTATTCATCCTTCTAATACCGATACATGGTTTGTGGCAACAGCATCAGGAGGTCTCTGGAAAACTCAAAATCATGGGATTACTTTTAAACCCATATTTGATTCATACAGCTCTTACTCTGTAGGTTGTGTGAAAATAGCTCCCTCCAATCAGAATACGGTATGGGTGGGGACTGGCGAAAATAACAATCAACGTTCAGTTTCATACGGAGACGGTGTTTATAAATCTATGGACGGAGGAAAGTCATTTAAAAATATGGGGCTTAAAAGTAGTGAGCACATTGGTAGTATTGTGATCCATCCCAACGATGAAAATACACTTTGGGTAGCTGCATATGGTCCATTATGGAGCAATGGAGGTGAAAGAGGTGTTTACAAATCTTCAGATGGAGGAGAGACTTGGAAACGCACGCTAGATATATCGGAGCATACGGGAGTTGCTGAGGTTCATATCGATCCATCCAATCCAAATATTCTTTATGCTTCTGCGCATCAGCGTAGAAGAAGAGAATGGACCTTTATTAGTGGCGGTCCAGAATCAGGAGTTTATAAATCTACAGATGGTGGAGAAACCTGGAGAGAAATAAACAAAGGGTTACCTGCAGGATATATGGGGCGAATAGGAATGGCTGTTTCTCCAGTTGATCCGAATGTGGTTTATGCCATTGTAGAGGCAAGATATGGTAAAAACGGATTTTATAAATCATCAAATAAGGGAGAAAACTGGAGTAAACAAAGCAGTTACTCCACAAGCGGTAATTATTATCAAGAAATATTTTGTGACCCTTTAGATGTCGATAAGGTATTTTCAATGAATACATATCTGCATCATTCAGAAGATGGAGGGAAAAACTTTAAAAGAACAGGAGAAAAGGGCAAGCATGTCGACAATCATTGTATATGGATAGACCCTTCCAATACTAATCATTGGATCGTTGGATGTGATGGTGGCGTTTATGAAACGTATACACATGCCAAGGAATGGCGTTATCACGCAAATCTTCCTATTATTCAGTTCTACAAGGTGGCAACGGATAATGATTACCCTTTTTATAATATTTATGGTGGTACTCAAGATAATAATTCAATGGGAGGACCTTCTGCGACTTTAAATGCTTCTGGTATTCTAAATTCTGATTGGTTTATAACGAACGGTGGAGATGGTTTTGAATCCGCTACCGATTGGGGAAATCCAAATATTACCTATGCTCAAGCTCAGTACGGATGGCTTGTTCGTTACGATAAAGCTTCTGGGGAAAAAGTACCTATTCAACCAATGCCGGGTGATGGAGATCCTGCGTATCGTTGGAATTGGGATTCACCACTTTTGGTTTCTCGTCACAATGCATCGACGATTTATTTTGCTGCAAACAAATTATTTAAGTCTACAAATCGAGGTGATGACTGGTCCACTATTTCTCCTGACTTGTCCAGACAATTGGATCGAAACAAGCTTCCCGTAATGGGACAGGTTTGGAGTATGGATGCGGTTATGAAAAATAAATCAACAACCATTTATGGCAATATTGTGGCCTTGGACGAGTCTCCAATAAAGCAAGGTCTATTATATGCAGGAACAGATGATGGATTGATTCAGGTCACAAAAGATGATGGTAAATCTTGGTCGAGAATCGATAACATTAAAGGAATTCCGGAAAGAACAAAGGTCAATATGCTTACCGCATCCTTGCATGATGAAAATGAGGTGTTTGTTGCTTTTAACAGTCAACGTGATGGTGATTTTACGCCGTATTTACTCCGATCAACCAATCAAGGTAAATCTTGGGAATCGATATCGGCTAATCTTCCTGAAAGAGGAAATGTATATTGCATCAAGCAAGATCATATCAATCCAGATTTACTTTTCGTAGGGACAGAATTCGGTGCATTTTTCTCTGTTGATAGGGGAGAGAGTTGGACAAAACTCAGTGGACTGCCAACCATTGCTGTTTATGACTTGGATATTCAGCAAAGAGAAAACGATTTGGTTGCAGGGACATTTGGCCGTGGTTTTTATGTTTTGGACAATTATGCACCTTTAAGAACAGTAGCTACTGATGTTCTCGGTAAAAGAGCACACTTGTTTGATGTTAAAGATGCTTTATTGTATATTCCTTCAACTCCGCTAGGTAGCAGAGGTACAGGTTCGCAAGGGCATAGTCTTTGGTCAGCTAAAAACCCAGCTTTTGGGGCAACATTTAGTTTGTATTTGAATGATGTTGGTCAGTCTCTAAAGTCAAAACGTCAGAAAAAAGAGAAAGAACTCGAAAAGAATGGTGAGGATGTATTTTATCCTTCATTTGAGGAAATTCGTGCAGAGGATCTTGAGGAAAAAGCTCAGCTTATTTGGAAGGTATTTGATGCTTCTGGAAATGAAATTCGAAGAATGAAATCATCTCCATCTAAAGGTATAGTACGGCAAACCTGGAATTTAAGAACCAACAATACCAACCCAATAGGTTCAGGAGGAAGTGGGTTTCTTGTTACTCCAGGAGAATATTCGGTAAGTATTATCCTCATTAAGGATGGGAAATCAGAATTATTAATTGATAAGAAAACCTTTACTGTAAAAGGACTAAACAATCAAACATTGATTGCAAAAAACCCAGAAGAACTAAAAGCGTTTAGAGCCGAAGTAGCTGAATTAAATCGACAAGTTAGTGGAACCGAAAAGGTGATGAAAGAAACAAAGGAAAAGGTTGATATTATCGAAAAGGCTTTGTTGGGTTATCCGAATACCGATTTAGACTTAATGGAAACGATTCGAAGTATGAAAGTGACCTATAAAAACCTTGAGGTGATGATGTGGGGTGACAATGCCAGGTCTTCAAGAGATTTTGAGACGGTGCCGAGTATTTCAGGAAGATTAGGAATGGTGGGGTATCAGCTGTATCAAAACACTACTGGCGTAACCAATACGCATAGGGTTAACAAAAATATTGCCGAGAAGCAATACAAAGAACTTAAAACAAAATTGAGTCAAGTCATATCATACCTCAAAGCGGTTGAGAAAAAGCTGGACGGAATCATTCCATATACAAAAGCGAAAGGGGACGACTGGAAGGAGGACTAGGCTTCAGTCTCTTCAAGTTTTTTTATCTCTTCAAGTATATCGTTGGCTTCAGCGGTCAAACGATCGCTTTCTGTTCGATTACTTGTAGACATTTTATAAGCCTGCTCTAATTTTTTCTTGTATTGCTCGTTGAGCTTTTCCTTTTTACTTTTTCTTGTGAAGAATCCCATACTCTTTTTTATTTGAAACACTTGTTTTCAATAATATGTTCAAATAAAAAAAGGACCCTCAAAGCTGAAGGTCTTTTCTGTTTCTTTAGATTAATAATACCATCCACGGTAATT
>JABJEE010000223.1 GCA_018665005.1 Flavobacteriales bacterium | reverse complement strand
GCCTAACCTAAAATCAATATCATCTTCAATTTTATAATTTTCAATAAATTCATATTGAATATTTAAATCATTAAACATATTGGTAATAAAATTCACTTCATTTCCATGAGGTATAGAATCATTGAAATCCCACTTATAAAGGCCGGGGATTTCGCGCCCTTTAAAACCTACAAAAACATGCACAGTGTCTAAGTAATTTTGCTCAATTAATGTTTCTTGATTTTGATCTGTATCTTTTTTTAGTTCTTTGTTATTACAACTTGAAAAAAACATCAATACAAATATGAATTTTATATAGTTTTTTATTGAATTCATTTTAATAATTACATATAACGTAGGGCTAAAGATACATCTTTATTTTTCCATTGTGAAGCCTAATAAAAACAGGGTGTACAAGGGTTAGCTTGTTTTTGGATCTGAATGAAAGGCACAGCTTTCACATGATTTTTTGTTCTTTACATACTTTAGGTATGAGCGTCTTGTTAAATAAAAAACGGCTACAAAAAGAATAAGAAATAGGACAATTTGTTGCAACATGAATTAAAGTTAGCTCATATTAGGATAAAATCAAAAAGGTAAGTAGGGCAAAAGCATAAGCCATTATACCCATAAATGCAATTTGAATAATGGGCCATTTCCATGACCGGGTTTCTCTTTTTACAACGGCCACTGTGGACATGCACTGCATGGCGAAAACGTAAAATACCATTAATGACATACCAGATGCAAGAGTGTAGGTTGATGTGCCATCTTTTCGTTTTTCGTTTTTCATGATTTCCCTTAGTTTTTGTTTTTCATCTCTTTCATCGTGGACGGCATATATCGTGCTCAAAGAACCCACAAAAACTTCTCTTGCAGCGAATGAGGTAATTAATGAGATTCCCATTTTCCAGTCATAACCCAATGGTTCAATTACGGGTTCAATAAATTTACCTAGGTTGCCTATATACGAATGTTCGAGCATTACCGATGATTTCATGCTTTGCTTTTGGTCATCGGATGACTTTAGATAACGATTACTTTTCATTAACTCTTGGCTAGATTTTTCAATGGTGTCGCCTGGGCCATAAGACGCCATAAACCATAAGACAACAGATATGGCAAGTATTATTTTACCTGCATCAAAAACAAATATTTTGATCTTTTCAAGAACAGTAAATCCAACATTTCTCCATACTGGTGCTTTAAGGTTTGGTAATTCAAGCAATAGAAACCCTTTGGATTTATTTTTAATGAGAAGCTTGAGAACAAAGGCCGTGAGTAAAGCGCCAATAATTCCAAGAAGGTAAAGCCCAAACAAAACCAATCCCTGAATATTAATAAATCCCATCACATATCCTTCGGGGATAACCAAGGCAATCAATAATGTATATACAGGAATGCGGGCGCTACAGCTCATAAGAGGCGCAATCAAAATCGTAATGAGCCTTTCTTTCCAATTGGAAATGGTTCGCGTAGACATCACACCGGGAATGGCACAAGCCAAACTGGATATTAAGGGGACAATACTTTTTCCGTTGAGACCAAGAGGTCGCATGATTCGGTCCATGATGAAAACAACCCTGGACAAATATCCCGTTTCTTCAAGAATGGCAATGAAGAAAAACAGGAGTGCAATTTGTGGTATGAAGATAAAGACACCACCAATTCCAGGAATGATACCTTGACTGATGAGGTTATTGATAACTCCTGTAGGGAGTGTATCAGATGCGAGCTGTGATAAGTAGAGAAAAGTGTTTTCAATCCAATCCATTGGATAGCTGGCAAACGAAAATATAAATTGGAAAATCACCATTAAAACCATCAAGAAAAACAGGTATCCCCATAATGGGTGAACAAATAGGAGGTCGAGTTTACTGGTTTTTTTGACATTTTCTTTTTTTACAAAAGAAGGTGCCAATTTCTGAATTTTATTTTTTCGATACTCAACTTGCTTTCTTTCGAAATTAGGACTTGTTTTATCAGGCTCTTCATCATTTTTAATGAATCGTGTATTTTCTCTTTTTTTATGATTACTGATGGTTTCAACAATTCTTTCTTTCCCAATTCCAACCCTGGCATTTGTTGAAATAATCGTAATGTCAGGAAAGTACTCTTGCAATTTTTTCAAGTCGATTTGAACACCTTGTTTTTTGGCCAAATCCCACATGTTTAGTACCAAAACCATTGGAAGACCTAGGTCATAGAGCTGGGTAAACAAGAAAAGGTTGTTTTCTATTCTGGAGGCATCAACAACGGCCATAATAAGATCTGGGTAATCCGTATTGTTCTTGTCCTTTAATACTTTTGATACCTCTTCTTCGTCAAGGCTTCTTGGATTAAGGCTGTATGTTCCGGGAAAATCTATGATTTCAATGGACTGATCACCATCATAAAACACCCCTGTTTTTTTTTCTACTGTGACACCTGGAAAATTCCCTACTTTTTGACGCATTCCGGTGAGAAGGTTGAAGACTGAGCTTTTACCTGTATTTGGATTTCCGAGTAGTGCGATTTTCATAAGCGGGTTGATCTAGGGGTTAATTTTCTTAACCAATACTTGATTCGCTTCTGCTTTTCGAATGGATAAAATAAATCCATTGATGTCTATGGCTATAGGGTCTCCAAGTGGTGCAATCAAAACAATTTGGGTGATGAGTTTTTCAGTTAATCCCATTTCTATCAATTTTGATGCAATATTCCCATCTTCGATTTTAGAGATTTCTACTTCTTCTCCAATTTTACAATCCGATAGTCTTACATTCATAACCTACAAAAATAACTTTGAACTTTCAAAATACCTATACCTCTTTAAAGGTATTTGTTTCATTTAAACCCATTACAAATCGAGCTGTGGATCTTGTTTTTTGTTCCAACAGAATTTCTTTCCCAGTAGTAACAAAGTCTATCGTTTGTTGATCGTAATGCCTTATGGTTACCAACTCTAAGTTGGTATTATACTTAACGATAAAGGAAGATTCTAATGCAGATTTAACTTGAGAGATGACATCCACTTTGTCATCCATTAAAAAAGAAAAACTCAACGCCGAATTCTGCATGATGTTGATGTGGGCGTTTATCCTAGATAGCTTTAAGAATACATCACTCAGGTTTTCTTCAATCAAAAAGGAAAAATCTTTGGGCATAATGGAAAACAACACCTGATTTTTTTTAAAAATAAACGAGGGTATGGCATCATCATTTTCCGTTCTCTGTTGTATAATGGTTCCTTTTTTTTCTGGATGCAAAAAGGACTTTACAAAAAGTGGAATATTCTTGTTCTGAAGTGGCTTTATGGTTTTTGGATGTATGACGCTTGCCCCATAATAAGAAAGCTCAATAGCTTCTTTAAATGAAATCTGCTCTAACTTGATGGTATCCTCAAAATATTTTGGGTCTGCGTTAAGCATTCCTGGTACATCTTTCCATATGATGACTTCTTTTGCATCAGAGGCATAGGCAAAAATCCCTGCTGAATAATCCGAGCCTTCTCTGCCTAAAGTTGTGGAGAATCCTTCATTATCACTTCCTACAAATCCTTGAGAAACAACGACCCTGCTCTCTTTATATAGCTGATTTAAGCACAGATTAATTTCCTTTTCAGTTCGCGCCCAATCTACATTGGCATTTTGATAATTGCTGTCTGTTTTAATACATGTTTTGGCATCTAACCACGAACTTTTTACATCAGATTTTTCTAAACAGTGTTGAATTATTTTTGTTGAAAGCATTTCACCGAAAGGAATAAGTTGATCGTATAAATAACTTCGGTTTTCATTTTCGGTTTTGTCGTAAAAACTGGTGATCTGGTTGAACAGGGCATTTATAATTTCATTGACCTCTTCAAAAGAATCATTTTTAAATAGATCTTGAATAATGTTTAAATGAAACATTTTTAATTCGTTGACGCTTTTGAAATAAGCCTCTCTGTCCTTTTTAATAAATGAATTGAAAATGTGTTCAAGTTTATTGGTGGTCTTGCCCATTGCAGAAACGACAACCACGAGCTTGAATCGATCATGTTTTTTAATGAGCTCAACAACATTTAGTACTGCATTGGCATCCTTAACAGATGCACCCCCAAACTTAAATACATGTATTGCCGAGTTCATTTTTTAGTGATTAGTCAAGAAGTTCTGTCAGGTCTTGTATGGTATTCCTTGGTCTTGCATTTTTGTATAGTATAGAATAAACACATTCTAAAATAGGCATATCTACCTTAAACTCATCTTTTACAATAGATAATGAGTTAACGGCATAATAGCCTTCAGCAATCATATTCATTTCCATCTGAGCTGTTTTAACAGAATATCCTTTACCAATCATATAACCGAAAGAACGATTCCTAGAAAACTTAGAATAGGCGGTTACAAGAAGATCCCCAAGATAAGCACTCGTTTTGGTGTCTCTGTGAATGGGGTGAACAGCATCAATAAACTTTTCTATTTCACGAATAGAATTGGAAATCAATACCGACTGAAAATTATCTCCGTAGCCAAGCCCCGCTGTGATGCCTGCAGCCAATGCATACACATTTTTTAAAATTGCTGAAAATTCAGTTCCAAACAAATCATCAGAAATGGCTGTTTTCACATATCGACAAGACAAAATATCGGCAACTCTATTTGCTTTTTCTTGGTCTGAACAAGCAACCGTAAGGTAAGACAGTCTTTCCATGGCGATTTCTTCTGCATGACATGGGCCACATATAATTCCTATGTTTTCATAAGGCACATTGAATTGCTTGTGAAAATACCTGGCGGGTATCATATTGTATTCAGGAATCATCCCTTTGACTGCAGAAAAAATGATTTTGTTTTTAAACAAGTCTTTTGGGAGCGCTTCGAAAGTTTTATTGATAAATGCGGAGGGAATGGCGATAATAATAATTTCAGCATTTGTGATTTGCTCTGTAAGGTTTGAGCTTAATTCTATATTAGAGATATCAAAAGATGCAGACTGAAGATAATTTGGATTGTGGGCATACTTTTTTAGGTGAGAAATGGATTCCTCGTTTCTCATCCACCACATCAGTTCATTTGTGTTCTCACTAATGAGTTTTGACAATGCGGTTGCCCAGCTACCTCCTCCAACGACAAGAATTCCTGAATTTTCCTTTGAGCGCATACTGCAAAAGTAGTATAAAGTTTAGAAGATATTAATTAGTTGTAATTGATGAGGTCGCCCGAATTTAATGCATCGGCAAATGTATCTCTCATTTTTTCAAGTTTTAGCTTAGAATGAGGATCTCCCTCATAGGCACTTGTTTTTAGTTTGTAATAAGTATCTAATGATTGCCCAAAAAGATCTTGTTCAAGTTTTCCCTTAATCTCCATGATTTTTGAATTAACACCAATCAAATAGTGCTCAATTTCTCCGAGTTTATTGAGTTCTTCTTTATTTAGGTCTGTTTTCTTTAATAGAAAATGATAGTGTGGAAGAAGCTGATTGAGCAATGTAATAAATCGCTCTAATTCTTCATCTAATTCTTTTCTATTTTCCTTAAAATTCTCCATGTTTAAAGGGCTACATGAGTAAATATAGTATATTCTCAAAAGTGTTATCCTTTCAAAAATGATTTTAACACCAATCAATTGTTGATATCTCTATTTATCCGATTATTTTTGTCGAACATTTTCATTCATTTATTCGTTTTAAAACAAAAAAATCATGTATCAAAATTTTAAACCTCTACTTATTCTTTTTCTCTCGTTTTTCGCATTTGAATTTACGGCATCGTCTCAAGTGGATACACCACCGTTGAGTCCAGTAGCTACAATAAAGCAGAATGTGGGTTTAAGTGAACTTGAAATCACCTACTCTAGACCATCTAAAAGAGGACGTCAGGTATTTGGAAATGTGGTAGCCTATGATCAAATGTGGAGGCTAGGTGCAAATAAAAACTCAACATTTACCACGTCTGATGATTTGTATTTTGGAGCCGACACCTTAAAAAAAGGTACATATGCTATTTTTGCTAAGCCTCAAAAAGAGTCGTGGAACGTGGTCTTTTATTCTGACTATTCCAACTGGGGAACACCAGATGAATGGGAAGAGTCTAAGGTCATGGTATCGCTCAATCCTATAAAAGTATCACTAAAAAAGAGTGTAGAAACACTAAGTATATCAATTGACAACATCAAAACAGATGGCGCTATTTTATCAATTTGTTGGGATAGAGAAAAAGTTGAAATGCCTTTTGGCATAGACACGAGAACAAAAGTTGAAGAGAGTATTACCAAAGTAATGGGTGGACCATCTGCTAACGATTACTACAGTTCAGCAAAGTATTATTTTACCAAGGAACTTGACAAAAAGAAAGCATTGGAATGGATTAATGCAGCTGTAGAAATTCGTGGTGCTTCGGCTTATTGGATGACCAAAATGCAAGCAGAAATTTTAGCATGGAATGGTGATTACTCGAAAGCCATAGAAACAGCCAAGATTTCTATGAAAATGGCTGCGTCTAAAGGTAACGATGACTATGTGCGCATGAATGAGAAATCAATCGCGCAATGGCAAAAAATGAAATAACTGGTGTTTTCCAAGTATAAGTACCACTTCCTATTACACTTTATTATTTTCCTGTGGGGTTTCACAGGAATACTTGGAAAGTTGATTCATTTGGATGCCCTCTACATTGTGTGGTATAGAGTAGGTATTGCCTCTTTTGTGATCTTGTTGTATTTGCTTTTTGTGAAGTCGAAGTTAACCATTGACAAGAAGCATTTGGGAAAGATAGCCTTGGTTGGCTTGGTAGTCGCAGCACACTGGGTCACTTTTTACACCTCTATTCAATGGTCTACAGCTTCGTTAGGTATTCTTTGTTTGTCTACGACAACACTTCATGTAGCGTGGCTTGAGCCGCTCATTATGAAAAAAAAGTTTTCATGGCTAGAGTTTTCTCTTGGGCTAATTGTTGTTGCAGGAATATATTTTGTTTCTGGAGACTTTTCTAGTCAAGAATATTGGGCAGTTTTAATGGGTTTAATATCTGCTTTTCTTGCTGGATTTTTTGCCGTTAGTAATGCCAAATTGGTTGAAGATGTTCCTTCTACCCATATTAGTATGTATGAGTTGGCAATAGGCTTTGTTGGTTTAAGCATTTATTTGGCCATGACCAATAACATCAACATGTCCATGTTTTCAATGGCGATGTCTGATGTCTACTGGTTATTGTTTTTAGCAGTAGTTTGTACCTCATTTGCTTTTCTTGTTACCATCGATATTGTTAAAAGGTTAGGTGCTTTTACGGTTTCTTTGAGTATAAATCTTGAACCGGTTTATACCATTATACTCGCTATTTTTATTTTAAAAGAGCACGAGCAACTAGGCTCCAATTTTTACATAGGGTCCCTTCTCATCATTTTGGTGGTGATCGCTAACGGTGTGATTAAAAACTATCAAAAAAGAAAAACTTTGAGGGTTATTAGATAAAATTTAATAGAAAAATTAAAAAACATGGAATATAACAATCTTGGAAAATCGGGTTTAAAAGTAAGTAGGTTGTCCTTAGGCTCTTGGTTAACCTTTGGAAAGTTAATAGACGATAAGGTATCCGAAAAGCTGATGCATTATGCCTATGATAATGGGGTCAACTTTTTTGATAATGCTGAAATTTATGCAAGAGGTAAAAGTGAAAAAGTGATGGGGAAAATTCTCCATAAAAGTGGGTGGTCGAGAGATAGTTTTATTGTTAGCAGTAAAGTGTTTTTTGGTACTGGCGGTCAATGGCCAACTCAAAAAGGATTGAATCGCAAACATGTTTTCGAGGCTTGTCATCAAGCGATGAAAAGACTACAGGTAGATTACTTGGACCTTTATTTTTGTCATCGACCAGACAAGTCAACACCAATTGAAGAAACAGTATGGGCCATGCATCAGCTTATTATGCAGGGTAAAATATTGTATTGGGGAACCTCCGAGTGGAGTGCTCAAGAAATCATGGAAGCTCACCTTTTTGCCAAGCAGAATCACCTTATCGGTCCAATTGTCGAACAACCAGAATACAATATGTTTGCGCGTAAAAAAGTGGAAGTAGAGTTTGCTCAACTGTATAAAACAGTAGGATTAGGAACAACAATATGGTCTCCTTTGGCTAGTGGAATCTTGACTGATAAATATTTGAATAAATTTCCAAAAGGAACAAGGCTGGGAGTTGAGGGATTAGAATGGCTCAAAGAAAAAAACGTAACAGAAGAAAAGTTGTCAAAAGTTGCGGCACTTAATGAGCTTGCAAATGGATTGGACATGAGCTTGCCTGTTATGAGTTTGGCTTGGTGCTTAAAAAATGAGAATATTTCGACGGTCATTCTAGGAGCTTCTAAAATGAGTCAGCTCAAAGAAAACATAAAGTCAATCGATGTATTGGGTCAAATGGATGAGAGCGTTATGGAACGAATAGAAAAGATTTTAGAAAATCAACCCGAACATCCAACATTTTAGATCGTCATTGGTTTAATCCATAATTCTTCTCGGATTGATGATTAGATTTCGTTAATTTTGCAGAACTTTTGAATAGATAAGATGATAAAAACAGATATTATTATAATAGGAGCAGGGCCAGTGGGCTTGTTTACCGTTTTTGAGGCGGGATTGTTGAAGCTTAAGTGTCACCTAATTGATTCTTTGCCCATTCCTGGTGGTCAGTGTGCAGAAATTTATCCAAAAAAACCCATTTATGATATCCCGGGATTTCCTTCTATTCTTGCAGGAGAGCTGATAGACAATTTAATGGATCAAGCAGAACCATTTAAACCTGGATTTACATTAGGAGAAGCTGCAACAGATATTGAAAAGCAGGGTGATGGCTCATTCGTTGTTACTACCATAAAAGGCACAAAACATGCTGCTCCAATAGTCATCATCGCAGGAGGTTTAGGCGTATTTGAACCCAGAAAACCACCTATTCAAAATATTTCTGAGTTTGAAGATTGTGGTGTCGAATACATCATCAAAGATCCAGAAATGTACAGAGGTAAAAAGTGCGTAATAGCAGGAGGAGGGGACTCTGCTCTGGACTGGTCCATTTTCTTGGCTGAAAAGAAAATTGCAAAAGAGGTTGTGCTTGTACACCGAAGTAGCTCTTTTAGAGGTCACTTGGATTCTGTTCAAAAAGCAATTGACTTAGCCGAAAAGGGTGAAATAAAACTCGTAACAGAAGCGGAAGTCACTGGGTTAGTCGGTGGAGATAAATTAGAGAAAATTCAAATCACACATCAAAAAACAGGTGAAATGTTCGAGGATACCGATCATTTTATACCACTTTTCGGATTAAAACCATCTTTGGGACCGATCGGCAAGTGGGGATTGGAGATAGAAAAAAATGCCATAATCGTAGATCCTGTTGATTATTCAACGAATATTCCAGGTATATACGCTGTAGGAGATGTAAATACATATACGAACAAATTAAAATTGATTCTTTGTGGTTTTCATGAGGGAACCTTGGCCGTT
>JABJEE010000222.1 GCA_018665005.1 Flavobacteriales bacterium | reverse complement strand
TCTGATTTTTTTGAAAATGTGTACGAAGTAGTAAAGCTTATTCCGAATGGACGAGTGACTTCATATGGTGCGATTGCATCCTACCTGGGTTCCAAACAGTCATCAAGAATGGTAGGTTGGGCAATGAACGCCTCACACAAGCTAAAAGAGGTTCCAGCCCATCGTGTTGTTAACCGAAATGGATGCTTAACTGGCAAACATCATTTTGAAACTGCAAATCGAATGCAAGAATTGCTTGAAGAGGAGGGGGTAACTGTAGAAGAAGATCACATTGTAAATTTTAAGCAGTTGTTTTGGAATCCAACAATAGAATTGGAGTTGCCTTAAGTTTTTCTTTAATTTTAGCACCAAAATAACCATTATGAAATTTGGAACCAAAGCCATACATGCAGGAGTAAATCCTGATCCAGCCACAGGCGCTATAATGACACCGATATATCAAACTTCTACCTATATACAGGACGGTGTAGGTAACCATAAGGGTTATCAATATTCACGAACTCAAAACCCAACAAGAGATGCATTACAAAAGAATTTGGCAGCTCTCGAGAACGGAAAATTTGGGGCGGTATTCGCCTCCGGAATTGCAGCCATTGATTGCGTAATAAAAATGCTAAAACCTGGAGATGAAGTTGTAGCAACAAATGATCTTTATGGTGGCTCATATCGTATCTTCAAGACAATTTTTGAGCAATATGGAATTGTATTTCATTTTGTTGACATGAAAAATACTTCAGCAGCTCAAAATGCAATAAATGAGAATACAAGGCTTATTTGGGCGGAAACACCAACGAATCCCATGATCAATATTATTGATATTAAGGCTTTGGCATCCTTGGCAAAGGATTCAAATGCAATGCTTTGTGTAGATAATACTTTTGCTACCCCTTATTTGCAGAATCCCCTTGATCTGGGGGCGGATATGGTTATGCATTCTGTAACTAAGTATTTGGGAGGGCATTCTGATGTGGTTATGGGTGCTTTGATTACAGCGAAAAAAGAACTTGCAGACGAATTTTATCGCATTCAAAACTCTTCAGGCGCAATTGCAGGGCCAATGGATTGTTTTCTTGTACTTCGGGGTATAAAAACATTGCATCTCAGAATGGAAAAACACTGTGAGAATGGAGAGATAGTTGCTCGTTTTCTTGAGTCACATCCAAAGGTGGATAAGGTATATTGGCCAGGTTTAAAATCACATGCTAATCATGATATTGCAAAAGAGCAGATGCGGGGTTTTGGCGGCATGATCTCCTTTACGCTTAAAGGCAACAATTTAGAGGACGCCCTAAATTTCGTTCAAAATGTTAAGTTATTTGCCTTAGCCGAATCCTTAGGAGGCGTAGAGTCGTTAATCGGCCACCCGGCTACCATGACACATGCTGCAATTCCTAAAGAGACGAGAGAAAAGAGTGGTGTTGTTGATAGTTTAATTCGATTAAGCGTGGGGGTCGAGGATATTGATGATTTATTGAAAGATTTAAAACAAGCTTTATAGGTTTTCTATAATGTGAAAAAACTGCTCTTTTTTTGCAGGAGACAATGGTACTGAACTACCATCTTTCATAATTACGGCTCCGCCATCTACTTTATCGTAACGGTCAATAAAATCAAGATTTACCAGATGAGATTGTTGTACTCTGAAAAAGGAGTGTCCAGATAAGAGTAAATCGTATTCCTTTAATGTTTTTGAAACCAGAATTCTTTTACCAGAATTGAGGAAAAAAGAGGTGTAGTTTTTGTCTGCTTCGCAACGAATGATATCCTTCAACTCCAAAACATAAACACTTTCCTGCGTTTTCAATACGAGTTTCTTTTTCTTGTTTCTATCAGAATTATTTTCTAGTGCATTAAATTGATTCTCGTTGTCATTTTTGTCTAGTTTGGACAATGCTTTTTCGACTGCCTGCTCTAATTCTTCGACATCAATAGGCTTTAATATATAGGCAAGAGCGCTAAAATTAATGGCTTGAATGGCATATTCCTGATAGGCCGTGATGAAGATGATTTCAAAATCTTTTTCCTTAACCCCTTTTAAAACATCAAAACCATTTCCGTCAGGCATTTGTATGTCTAGAAATACAAGGTCAGGCTTTATGGTGTTGATGGCCTTAATTCCTGTTTCAACATTAGATCCATCAGTATATATTTCAAACTTGTGACCAAATGAAATAAGGAGTTTTTTTATAAAATCTTTGGTCTTGTTTTCATCATCAATAATAAGAATCTTTTTCATAGTTAGTCTAAGTTAATCTTTTCAGTGAGTAATGGGAGGTTTAACTCTACGAGAGTACCACTAAACTTTCCCTCTTGTAGATCACCAATTTCAACAGTAGCTTTTGATCGGTATTTCTTATTGATAATATTCACCCTTTCTTTTGTTATGTTGAGAGCCATACTCTTGTGGTCCTTTTTTAGTTTGTTTTTTTCAGATTCTTTACGTCCTACACCGTTGTCTTCAATTTTCACATAAAGCATTTCGTTTTTTTCTTTAAACTCTATGTGAATATGTCCATTTTCTACAATGTTAAGCTGTCCATGTTCTATGGAATTCTCAACAAACGGTTGAGTAATCATAGGGGGAATCAATACCTTTTTAAAAACCAGCTCATCAGGCACTGTGATTTTAAAGTCAAATCGATTTTCAAACCTCAACTTTTGTGTTTTTAGATATTTGTCAAGGATATCAATTTCGGTTTCAATTGTGATG
>JABJEE010000221.1 GCA_018665005.1 Flavobacteriales bacterium | reverse complement strand
GCTTTCTTGGATGGAGAACGAATTGGTATTGAAAAAGCTATTAAATTAGTAGAAAATTAAGATTTGAAATTTCAAAAAGAAATAAAGGCAGGGGTAATTGCGACATTTTCAATTGCTTTGTTGGTGCTAGGCATCAATTTCCTTAAAGGCTCCAGTTTATTTGGGGGAGACGACACGTATCACTCCTATTTTGAAAACACCAATCAACTCATGGTCGCTTCTGACGTGACCTTGAATGGAGTAATTGTTGGTAAAGTAACCGATATTGAAATCCTACCTCAAAACGCTCCAAACCGACGTGTAAAAGTAAGTTTCAACATTCAAAACAAAAACATAAAGATTGCCAGAGGAAGTACAGTGGAAATTGGTTCTCCAGACTTTTTCTCAAAAGGCCTTGTTCTTAAAACAAATCCAAACAACAAAAATATTTACGAAGTTGGATCTGAAATACCTGGTGTTAAATCAAGTCAAGACATTGCATATCAGGTCAAAGAATACGCGGACCCTATAGCTCAAAAACTTCAGAGCATGATGATTTCTGTTGATAATATGGTGAATTCTTTGTCTGCATTTTGGGATTCCACAGCAACTTCTGAAATAGAAGGAAGCTTTAGCAGAGTCAAAGAAACCATTAATCAACTTGGTGATGCAGCAGAAGAAATTGGTGTTTTTGTTGCCGAGGAAAAAATACAATTTGCCCGTATTATGTCTAATGTGGAAAACATAACATCTAACCTGAAGAAAAGCAACGAGCAAGTGTCAGAAATTATTGGAAACACCAAAAAGATAACTGACGATTTGGTTTCTGCAGACTTCAAATCAGTTATTACAGATGCCAATTCAACCATTCAGAAATTGAATACAATTATGGAAGAATTACAGAATGGAAGCGGATCAATGAGCAAATTACTTCATGATGATGCCTTGTACAATGAGCTTGTTGAGAGCAATAAAAAACTTCAAGATCTTGTCTCTGATTTAAAGCTTCATCCTGAAAGGTACATACACTTCTCTCTTATGGGTTCAAAAACAAAAGGAGCTACATTGACACCAAGAGAAGAGAAAAAATTAAGAAAGATATTAGACACCATACAAGACTAATTTTTTAATGAATATTCAACTCATTTTATTTTTACTTCTAAGTATTTGTGGACTTGGTTTCTTTTCCTATAATATCTGGAAAATACGTTACAACATTAGGCTTGGACGCGATTTAAATCGAAATGATAAAAAAGGAGAGAGATTAAAAACAATGCTTCTCGTTGCATTTGGCCAAAAGAAGATGTTCTCGCGCCCTATCCCCGCTTTGTTACACCTATGTCTTTATGTCGCCTTCGTAATTACACAAATTGAACTTATTGAGATTTTTGCAGATGGAATCAGTGGTCATCACAGAGTTTTCTCCGACTCATTGGGTTCTTTCTATGTATTCACAATTAGCTTCATTGAAATCCTATCGGTTGCTGCATTCTTCGCGACCATTATTTTTTTAGCAAGAAGAAATTTACTCAAACTGCCCCGACTAAAAATGAAAGAGATGATTGGCTGGCCAACTAAAGATGCCAATCTTATCTTAATTTTTGAACTCATTTTACTGACCTGTATTTTCACAATGAATGGTACTGACGAAGTATTGTTTAACAGAGGTGTTTCCCATGCTTCTGATATACAAGGATCATTTGGTTTTAGTATCTCCTCAATTATCGGTCCTTTATTCTTCGATTCAATGAGCAACTCGTCTCTTTTCTTGCTTGAACGCATGGGATGGTGGGGACATTTATTTATGGTCATCGGGTTTTTAAATTATCTGCCTTATTCCAAACACTTTCACATTCTTTTGGCTTTTCCAAACACGTATTATTCAAACTTGGAAAAGAAAGGTAAGTTCGAGAACATGGAGAGTGTTACCAACGAAGTGAAACTTATGCTCGATCCCAGTGCAGATCCTTATGCAGTAGATCCTAACGCGGCACCACCGTCTAGGTTTGGAGCAAAAGACGTGAATGATTTAACTTGGAAGAACTTAATGGATGCATACACCTGCACCGAATGTGGGCGTTGTACCTCTTCCTGTCCGGCAAACATCACAGGAAAACTTCTTTCCCCGAGAAAAATAATGATGGATACTCGTGACCGTCTGGTCGAATTTGGCGAAGGAAAAAGAAAAAATGGCAAAGAACATGATGATGGAAAATCATTATTGGGAGATTACATAACCCAAGAAGAATTATGGGCTTGTACCTCATGTAACGCCTGCGTAGATGAATGCCCTGTAAATATAGATCCTTTATCCATTATCATTGATTTAAGACGTTTTCTAGTTATGGAGGAATCAAAGATACCTAACGAGTTAACAGGGATGCTTACCAATATAGAAAACAATGGTGCACCCTGGCAATTTTCACAAAATGACAGATTAAATTGGGCCAATGAAGAATGAAGAGAAAAACGTATCGTTAATTAAAAAATTAGAAGATGGTCAAGAAATATCACCAGTTCTTCCCGATGAGGTTAAAAATTATTTAATTGACATAGATGGTACCATTTGTGACGACATACCCAATGAACAACCCGAACGAATGGAAACAGCAGCATTATTCGATGATGCCCTTGAAACCATTAACCACTGGTACGATGAGGGTCATATTATCACTTTTTTCACTTCTAGAATCGAATCCCATCGAGAAGTCACTGAAAATTGGTTAAATAAAAATGGTTTTAAATATCATGGATTACTAATGGGTAAACCTAGAGGAGGAAATTACCATTGGATTGATAATCACATTGTACGAGCAACTCGATATGAAGGTAAATTCACCAATCTCATAGAAAAAAGTGCTAGTATTCAAGTCTTTAAAAAATAAAAAATGAGTTTGCAGGTACCAACTATGGCTGAAATGATCGCAAAAGGAGAGTCTCCAGATATTTTGTTTTGGGTAGGCTGCTCAGGAAGTTTTGATGATCGAGCCAAAAAAATCACCAAAGCAGTTGTTAAAATATTAAATCATTGTAATGTTTCTTTCGCCGTTCTAGGGACTGAAGAAAGTTGTTCGGGCGACCCTGCAAAAAGAGCTGGTAATGAGTTTACCTATCAAATGCAGGCCATGATGAATATTCAAATATTGAATGGTTACGAAGTGAAAAAAATTGTAACAGCTTGTCCACATTGTTTTAACACTTTAAAAAATGAATACCCAGAACTAGGGGGGAATTATGAGGTTATTCATCACACCCAACTCATACAAGATTTAATTAATCAAGGAAAACTGTCACTCGAAAAAAACGAAACCTTTAAAGGAAAAAAAATAACTTTTCATGACCCATGTTATCTAGGTCGGGCTAATGATGTTTACGAAGCTCCTCGAAAACTTATTGAAAAATTAGATGCTGAGCTCGTAGAGATGAAAAGATGTAAATCAAAGGGTTTATGTTGTGGTGCAGGTGGTGCTCAAATGTTTAAAGAAGCTGAAAAAGGAAACAAAGAAATAAATATTGAACGAACTGAAGATGCGATAGAAACTGCAGCACATTACATTGCAACAGGCTGTCCTTTTTGTAATACAATGATGACCGATGGAGTGAAAAACTTCGAAAAAGAGGACAACATCAAGGTTTTAGACGTAGCTGAATTAATTGCAAATGCAGCAGAATTATAAAGATCTTTTCAAAACACTACCCGAACACTCAAGGGTTTGGATCTATTTATCAGATCGCTTATTTACCCAGGAAGAGTCTGAAATTATATTGACTGAGGTCGATGCATTTGTTTCTTCATGGAAAGCACATCAAAAAAGTTTAAACGCATCGGGAACCCTAATCCTGAACAGGTTTTTGATTTTAGCGGTTGACGAAAACACTGAGGCCGCTTCAGGATGCTCAATTGATAGCTCTGTTAATTTTGTCAAATCTATAGGACTCCGATTTGGTGTTGATTTTTTCAATAGACTAAACATGCTTATTTTAAAAGATGGAAAACCAACTATGATTTCATTTCATGACCTGGCAAGTCATAAAGAAGAAAATATTTTTAATCCAAACATTGATTCATTGCGGGATTTAAGACAAAATTGGATTATACCCGTAAAAGAAAGCCCATTTATCTAATAGGTACTCGTTGCACCACCAATATTTTCTATAGGGTGCCAAGTCGTTTTAACTTCTTGAAAATCTGTTATGTAATGCAGGCCTTGTGTATCTGTGTTTTGCCAATTCAAATCATACGATCGCACCCTCTTTAAGTTTTCCACGCTAAAAAGATCAATTTCTTTTTTGAGTTCGCTTAGTCCTGAAAATGCAAGGGCATTTACATCCATATGAGTAGACAAAGGTTTTATAAGTTCAGAAATATGCCCCGTTATAATATTCACAGCACCTCCCGGCACATCAGATGCATGAAGGACCTCCGAAAACGTAATAGAACATAATGGTAAGGATTCGTTAGCCAAGACCACGCAAGTATTCCCGCCAGCAATAATAGGCATCAGTAATGATACAAGACCGAGTAAAGATGAATCTTGAGGAGCAATAAGTCCTACCACCCCAACAGGTTCATAAGTTGAAAAGTTAAAATGAGATGAGCTTACTGGATTTACAGAGCTACCAATCTGACAAAACTTATCACACCACCCTGCATAGTAAACAATTCTATCAATTGAATCCTCAACCTCTTTAATTGCAATATTTTTTTGACTTCCCTGAAGAATCAATTCCTCAATAAACTGTGATTTCCTCCCTTCTAAAACTTCAGCAATTCTGTAGAGAATTTGACTCCTATTGAATGCTGTTTTTCCAGACCATGCACCAAGAGCCTTACGTGCAGAAACAACTGCATTGCGTACGTCTTTTCTTGATCCCATGCACATATTTGCAATCGGATTGCCTTTTTTATCAAGGGCCAGATAATATCGGCCTGACTCAGTTCTGGGGAAATTACCACCAGAATAAATTTTATATGTTTTCAAAATTTCCACTCTTTTCATATTCAGCTTAATTTAAGATATGCCGATAAACCATGCATTCCACCTTCTCTACCAAAACCACTCTCTTTATACCCCCCAAATGGAGACGCTGGATCAAATTTATTGTAGGTGTTGGCCCAAACAACGCCCGCTTTTAGCTTAGTGGTCAAATTAAAAATTCGCGATCCTTTATCTGTCCATACACCTGCAGCTAATCCGAAAGGTGTATTATTGGCTTTTTGTATGACCTCATCAACCGTTCTAAAAGTTTGAATCGTTAATACCGGTCCAAAAATTTCTTCTTGTACAATAATGCTGGACTGAGCGACATTAGTAAAAATTGTCGGTGGGCAGAAAAAACCTTTTTTAGGAATGGAACATTCACTTTGATATATTTCTGCACCTTCTTTTTTACCCAATTTAATATACTTGTTGATAATCTGAAGTTGTTCTTTTGAATTAATGGCGCCTACGTCCGTGTTTTTATCCAAGGGATTACCAACAACCAGTGATTTCATACGGTGTTTTAATTTTCGAATCACTTTATCTGCAATGTTTTCTTGTACAAATAATCTAGATCCTGCACAACACACATGACCCTGATTAAAGAAAATACCATTTACAATCCCTTCAATGGCTTGGTCCAATGGAGCATCATCAAAAATAATATTTGCTGATTTTCCGCCAAGTTCCAAAGTTGCTTTCTTATCAGTACCCGCAATGGCTTTTTGAATAATTTTACCTACACCTGTCGAGCCTGTAAACGCAATTTTATTTATATCAGGATGATTTACTATCGATGCACCTGTATCACCATGCCCTGTAATGATATTCACAACCCCAGCTGGAAGCCCTGACTCTTCAATGATTTCAGCCAGCTTTAGCGCTGTCAATGAAGTGGTTTCCGCAGGCTTCAATACTACAGTGTTTCCGGCAGCAAGAGCTGGGGCGATCTTCCATGCCGCCATTAATAATGGAAAATTCCAAGGAATAATTTGACCAGCAACACCCAAAGGTTTTGTTTTCCTATTTGGAAATGCATAATCCAACTTATCGGCCCAACCTGCATAGTAAAAAAAGTGATTGCATGCCAGAGGTATATCAATATCTCTTGCCTCTCTAATAGGTTTGCCCGAATCCAAAGATTCGATAACAGCCAATTCTTTTGCCCTTTCTTGCATGATTCGGGCAATCCGATAAATGTATTTACCTCGCTCATTGGCTGGCATCTTTGACCAAACCGTATCATATGCTTTACGAGCCGAGTTCACTGCCAAATCAACATCTTTTTGATTTGCATGAGATATTTCCGCTAATAATTTTTCATCATTAGGGTTGATCGTTTTAAAATATTTTTTTGAAGCTGATTTAACCCATTTTCCGTTGATAAATAAATCATATTTCTTTTTGAGCTTGATGTGTCCTGTACTCTCAAGAGATGGTGAATATTCCCAGTTTTTATTTTTCGATGTCATATTTTAATCAATTGTAAAGTAATCAGATGATTGATATTTACCCGTATCTGTTTTTAATATTTGCATCAGAACGTCATTTGCTAAACTACTTGCTCCAAATCGAAACCACTCGTTCGTGAGCCACTCATCTCCAAGAAGTTCTTTTACCATGACCAAATTATGCAAAGCTAATTTGGAATTTGAAATCCCCCCTGCGGGCTTCATTCCAATCATAATACCCGTTTCATCATAATAGTCTCTAATGGCCATAAGCATAGTGTATGTTACCTGCATCGTTGCGGCTGGTTGAATTTTACCTGTTGAGGTTTTAATGAAATCAGCCCCAGCATATATAGCCAGGTCACTCGCTTTACGTACATTATCTAAGGTTGCCAATTCACCAGTTTCAAGAATCACTTTTAAACGTGCTTGTCCACACACCTCTTTTATTTGAGCTATTTCATCAAATACAAAGGCATATTCACCAGCTAAAAACTTACCTCTGGAAATCACCATATCAATCTCATCTGCCCCCTGATCCACAGCATATTTTGTGTCTGTAATCTTTACATCTAAAGGAGCCTGACCAGAAGGAAAGGCTGTAGATACAGATGCTACTTTTACGCCCGAATCTTTTACCATAGATTTGGCCAATCCTACCATTGAAGGATAAACACACACTGCAGCTACAGTAGGTAATCCAGGAAAACTATCATGTAAATGAATGGCTTTATAACACATTTGCCTCACTTTACCTGGAGTGTCTTTACCTTCTAAGGTGGTCAAGTCGATCATATTAAGAACCATTTTAAGACCATCCATTTTGGAATTCGTTTTAATGCTTCTTTTTTGAAAACGAGATACCCGTTCCTCCACTCCTACTTTGTCAACTGATGGAGATAGGGGTAACGAATTAAAATTATTTTGATTTTTCATGCAGATTGAATACGCCCAAATATACTGAAAAAGAACTGTTTTTAAAACGTATAAATCAATCTAGACATTTGGCTGTAAATTTAATTCGTATCAATTCGTTTACAGATTTATGCGAAGAAAGCCTTATATCACATTAAAACTCGTTATTTTTAAATTAATTAACTTTTAAAAATGAGAACCATTCAGATTTCTTTTCTTTTTTTATTTGCACTTTGCGTGCAAGTGCATGCTCAGAAATCGAATGTATCAAAACCTAAACATGTTGTAAAATTGGGTATTACTCCAATTTTTGTTGGAGAAATATTACCCTCCTATGAATACATTTTTACCGATAAGTTTGGACTTGAGGCAGGAATTGGATTCCTGACCGAGAACTACCTAGATCAATTCATTAAAGAATCAAACTTTGGCAATACACGTTTGATGAAAATTGGGCCAAGCTTTTTAATTGGTGCTAGGTACTATCCATTCAGAAGAGCGGACTATCTGTACTGTAAAGGGGAACTAAAATACCGAAAATACAAAGAGGTATATCAAGAAATTAGTGGCTCTGGCAATACAGAAACTATTGATGAATACGAAAGAAAAGTCATTCCACGCGTTGGACTGGGTTATCAATTGTATTTAGACAAACACTTTTTATTTGACATGAGTGCCAACATAGGATTGAATTTTATAAAGGACTTCCAATTTGGATCTAACGCGCCCATTAAAAACACAAAGCTACATTTTGGATTGGGATTCAAATTTGCTTACGCCTTTTAAATCCTTTTGTTAAATTCGTAGATGTCAAAAACCAAATCAGCTTTTTTTTGTCAAGATTGTGGTCATGAATCACCAAAATGGCTCGGGAAATGTCCGGGTTGTCATTCATGGAATACATTAATTGAAGAAATTAAAGTCAAAAAAAGCAGTTCAACACCATTTTCGAGAAAGGCTTCTGAGGCAAATCCCAAACAATTAAACGAAATAAAGCAAGAAGACAACCCCAAATTCAGCTTGAACGATTCTGAACTCAATCGTGTTTTGGGAGGTGGAGTTGTTCAAGGATCTCTTATTTTAATAGGTGGAGACCCTGGAATTGGAAAATCCACACTGATGCTTCAATTGGCCATAAAAGAAAGCATCAAAATATTGTATGTTTCTGGAGAAGAAAGTGAACAGCAAATAAAAATGAGGGCTGAAAGAATTGGAATAGAAAATCAAAGTTGCTTTATACTTACTGAAACGAATCTTGACGCCATACTTAATCACACCTCATCAATTGAACCGAAATTAATCGTAATTGATTCCATCCAAACACTTCATAGCAACCAAATTGAAAGTGCCCCTGGAAGCGTTTCGCAAGTGAGAGAGTGTACTAGTCAACTTTTGAGGCTGGC
>JABJEE010000220.1 GCA_018665005.1 Flavobacteriales bacterium | reverse complement strand
TCTCCATTGTCAATTACGTTCAATTCAAAATCTGTATCAATATGGGCTTTGATTATTTCTCCTTGTGTTTTGAAACCACCTTGAGCAGAGTAAATAAACGTTTCAACATCCATATTAGTTGTTTCATCAAATTTGTGAATGTCTAAATTTCTGAGCTGAATGTTCTTCAGATGAATATCCATAGGTTCCTCACTTTCGCCCTCATCGGTTGTGGCCAAAGCATTTTGAATATTGGTTGAACCATCTTTGTGCAGTATGATATTAAATGCACCTTCCTCTACCAAAAGTTCTTGGATATCATAGTTCCCCGTGAGTATATCCCAAAACCCGAATCCTAAGTCAATGTCAGCAACATTCAAGATCTCATCTGCATCATTTGATTTGGATTCTAAGATCCTTACGTCGTCAACACGAATAGATATATAGGGGAAATTCTTAAAGGGTTCTAAGTGAGTATCTCCTATTGTGATTTTTCCTTTGTGGCCTTTGTTAAGGGCATCAATTTCAGCTTGAATGATTTTGTCTTGATTGATGTAGACGATCAAAATTAATATACTGAATAGAAATATTGGAGTGCATATACCAAACCCAATGAAGCGATACCAAAACTTACGTGTTTTAAGAAAATGAAACTTCATGAATAGTAGCGTGCTTTGATTCCCGTGGTTATTTCATGAAAAAACAGATTCATCCTAAATTTTCTTGAAATAAGCATTTAAGCGCAAATCGTTTCCTCTGTAATCTTTAAGATTTTTCTCACCTCTTCTAAGGTAGGAGCTTCTGCATATACTCGAAGGACAGGTTCTGTTCCCGAAGGACGAATCATCACCCAACGTTCATCATCAATAAAATATTTAAAACCATCCAGGGTTTCTACATTTCTGATGGAGTATTCTCCAAAAGATGCATATTCATCGGCTTTACAATTGGCGATAATTTTTTGTTTTAGTTCTTCTGTAATATGAAGATCACTTCTTTCAAATTTGAATGGTCCAACAAGCTCATACACTTCATCGATGAGGTCATCTAGGGTTTTTCCTGACTTCGCCATAAATTCCCAGATGATTAGTCCCATCCAAATCCCATCACGTTCTGGGATATGACCTTTTACTGCAATTCCTCCTGATTCTTCACCTCCAACTACGATGTCATCTTTGACCATTATTGAAGCAATTTCTTTGAATCCGATTTTAGTTGTAAATACCTCTAAACCATAATGTTCACACATTTTGTAAATACGTGGAGTTACGCTAAAAGCGATGGCAACCTTACCGGTTTGGCCCTTGTATTTAACTAAATAATGAATGAGTAATAGGATTAAATGATGCGAATCAATGAACTCTCCTTTACCATTGTACATTCCAATTCGATCGGCATCTCCATCTGTGGCAAGTGCGCAATCTATTCCAGGATTTGCTTTAATATGAGCCTCTAGTTCTTTTAGGTTTTTACCTATAGGTTCGGGAGCCTGTCCATAAAAGGAAGGATTGTACTCACAATGCATCAGACTAACATTAGGTAAAATTCTTGGTAGCACGCGCTGTCCTGCGCCATACATGGCATCGTAGATCAAATTCATGTTGGAATTTTGAATCGCCTGTAAATCGAAATTGGCTTTCACATGATCCACATACATGGTCTCGATATCATCTACTTTAAGTTTTCCAGATGTTTTATATGAGTCTAAACTGATTTCGTCGAGATCAATTGCACACGTGTCTTCAATTAAGTCTTCAACTTCTTGTACATGCTCAGGAGCTAAGGGACCACCGAAATCTGCTTTTAGTTTGTACCCATTGTATGAGGGTGGATTGTGGCTGGCAGTCAATACAACACCTATCTGACAATTAAAACGGTTCGCAGCTAAAGAAACCATTGGGGTAGAAACAAATCCTTCGGACATACGAACATTTAGTCCCTGGCTTAAAAATACCTTAACACTTGTTTCCATAAAAAGTGCTCCTGCAAATCTAC
The DNA here is from genome assembly GCA_018665005.1 of Flavobacteriales bacterium. Classification (GTDB taxonomy): domain Bacteria; phylum Bacteroidota; class Bacteroidia; order Flavobacteriales_D; family Crocinitomicaceae; genus UBA952. The sequence goes on along the minus strand of JABJEE010000220.1, from coordinate 504 downwards.
AATCGTGACCTACAAACACTGTTGGGTTGTCATAATTTTTTAGCAACCATTTACCCGTGGCTTCACTCACTCTGGCTACATTTTCAACGGTGAATTCTTTCGCTATGATTGCTCTCCAACCGTCTGTTCCAAATTTGATTTTTTGCATTGTTTTTATTTTTTAAACGCTGTAATTGTTTTTTCAATAATCTCGAGGCACTCGTTGATTTGTGATTCATTCATGACAAGGGGAGGGGCGAATCTAATAATGTTTCCATGTGTTGGTTTTGCAAGAAGTCCATTATTTTTCATGGCTACGCAAAGATCCCAAGCCGTTGAGCTATCTGGGCTGTCATTGATGATAATGGCATTAAGCAGTCCTTTACCTCGGACGCTTACCACCAAGTCATTATTATCAATAATCTTCTGCATTCCGTTGCGAAACAGCTTTCCTAATTTGCGTGCATTTTGAATTAAATTTTCATCTTTAACGACCTCTAGTGCAGCGATGGCCACTTTTGCAGC
>JABJEE010000025.1 GCA_018665005.1 Flavobacteriales bacterium | reverse complement strand
TCGTAAAAGAATCGTCAGGATCTATTGACTGAGCCATTCCAATATTGGAACTAAACAAGAATGTCAAAATAAATAATAACTGAACTTTCATTTATAAGGGCAATATAATACTAAAAACGTTAACCAATTTTATTTATTGTTGGGAAATTTAAACAATAAAATAATTGGAACAAAACTAAAAAACCACCTCATCTAATTCGGATAAACTACCCCAGATTATTGTAATGAAATTGCCTGGTTAAATTAATGTACTCGCGAGAGTATGAGTTATCATCATTTCTTAGAGTCATTTCATGAATCGCATGAGTAGTAGCCGTAAATGAAAATTGAATAACTACACGTGAATTTAATTTACTTCCCTTAGAATGTATAATATGTAAACCATTTATCTCTAGAGGTTTAAATAAATTATTATCACGTATTAGTTTAATAAAAGAGTAAGGGGCAATTATCCAAAACTTACCATTCGGGGATAAATTTTTTACAACCAGAATCGCAAATGTTTTGAGATCGTTAAAGCTCATATGCTTAGACAATTGATTGGCATTTTTCGTATTCTTTTCTTCCTCAAGATAAAACGGGGGATTTGAAAAAATAATGTCATATTTTTTATCAAATGAAAAGCTGAAGTAACTGGCCTGAATAGTAGTTAATCGGTCAGACCAAATGGATTGCATGAAATTAAATTGACATTCCTTAGAACTCGCCAAATCTTTTTCAATGGCATCTATTCTAATTTCATCATTTTGTTGAGCAAGCATAAGAGAAAGGACCCCTGTTCCTGCGCCCAAATCAAGACCGTTTTTTGCACCATTAGAATCGATAATAGAACCAAGAAGCATACTGTCTGTTCCGACTTTCATAGCCGCATTCTCTTGAAGAATGTCAAACTTTTTAAACTTGAATATTGAGGACACTAGTAGGCCTTAGCAAAAAGAACCCTTCCTTCTGATGGTTTTCCGGTGTATACACATTCGCCTTTTTCCTTTTTTTGATCTAAAGGAATACATCTAATTGTAGCTTGAGTTAACTCTTTTATTTTATTTTCAGTTTCAGAAGTTCCATCCCAATGAGCTGATATAAATCCTCCATTTTTAAGTGCTTCTTTGAAAGCATCAAAACTTTCTACTTCAACGATAGATTTGTTTCTAAAATCCAATGCATTATTAAAAATACCTGATTGCATTTCACTTAATAGTTCTTCAACATATGATACAATTCCTTCGAAATTTAAAATTTCTTTCTCTTTTGTGTCCCGTCTTGCCACCTCAATTTTGCCATTAGCCAAATCTCGAGGCCCCATCGCCAACCTTACTGGTACACCTTTTGTTTCGTATTCAGAAAATTTCCAACCTGGTCTTCTATTGTCGTCGTCGTCATATTTAAATGAGATGCCTTTGTCCTTAAATTCTTTTTTAAGCTTATCAAAACATTCAGATATAGCAATAAACTCTTCTTCACTTCTATATATGGGAATGGCAACCACCTGAATAGGTGCCAAACGTGGAGGCAACACAAGTCCTTCATCATCAGAATGACACATGATTAACGCTCCCATCAATCGAGTTGAAACACCCCAAGATGTAGCCCACACATGTTCTAGCTTTCCTTCTTTATCAGCAAACTTAACATCAAATGCTTTGGCAAAATTTTGACCTAAAAAATGTGAAGTACCCGCCTGAAGCGCCTTCCCATCTTGCATTAATGACTCAATACACAACGTGTCTTCAGCACCAGCAAACCTTTCAGACTCAGTCTTCCTCCCTTTAACGACAGGCATTGCCATGTACTCTTCTGCAAATTTAGCGTAAACATTAAGCATTTGACTTGTCTCTTCTCTGGCCTCTGTTGCAGTTGCATGCGCAGTATGCCCTTCTTGCCATAAAAATTCAGTCGTTCGAAGAAACAATCGTGTTCGCATTTCCCATCGCACAACATTTGCCCATTGATTAATTAAAATCGGTAAATCACGATAAGATTGAATCCAATTCCGGTATGAGTTCCAAATAATTGTTTCTGACGTTGGCCTAACAATTAACTCTTCCTCTAATTTGGCAGTTGGATCAACTACAACACCACTACCATCTTCGGCATTTTTTAGTCGATAATGAGTAACTACAGCACATTCTTTAGCAAATCCTTCAACATGACTGGCCTCTTTACTCAGATACGATTTAGGAATAAAAAGCGGGAAATAAGCATTAGAGTGTCCCGTTTCCTTGAACATCTCATCAAGAACATCTTTCATCTTTTCCCAGATGGCAAAACCATAAGGCTTTATAACCATACATCCCCTAACATCGGAATGCTCGGCAAGATCAGCTCTTTGCACTAGCTCATTATACCATTTTGAATAATCTTCTGTTCTTTTGGTGTGTTTTACTGCCATAGGGGATTAAATATAGTGTGCAAATTTAGACAAACGATTCAATATTTCCATCTCATTTTCAATACATGTCAATTAACAACTACAATTTTTACAAGAGGAATCCCTTTAAGGCAACATCTTGTTATCAATTAGAGCATGGGTATAATGTTGATATATTGCCTTTAGTTTTCGAATCGTTTCTGTTTCTGAATCGCTCCATTCTCTTTGCATTCTATCGTTCCAAATTAAAGATTTTTTGTTTGGATTTAATACAATGAAGTTTTCTTGATTATACACGACTTTTGGCAGCTTATACTTACTGAAATATGAGGTTCCCATAGCAAAATAAGAGGTGTTTATATTCAATAAATCCAGAACCGTGGGCATGATATCAATCTGCTGTGATGTTTCTTCGCTTCTTATTTCGGGAAGCTTTCCACTTGAATGATAATAAGCAATTGGAATTTTAAAAGACCATTCGATACTTGCCCTATCACTCCTACTCGTCGGCCCAACATGATCCGCGCAAAACACAAATAAAGTATGATCAAACCAATCCTGTTTCTTCGCCTTTTCCCAAAATTCATGAAAAGCGTAATCAGCATAATTAATCGCCTCACATATCGGATCAGGACCTTTCTTGACCAAGTCCTTATATTTATTTGGGATTTTATATGGATGATGGGAAGAAATGGTAAAAATCATTGAAAAAAATGGCTTTTTTAGCTTATTAATTTCATCTATTGACCATGGCAAAAAGTAATGATCAGGAATGCCCCAATTCCCATCATAATGATTGGCATAAGGGTATTCACTACGTCCGAAATAGTGATCAAATCCTGCAGCAGCTGAAAACGCATCAAATCGCATTGAACCATTAGTTGAACTGTGAAAAAAGGCCGTTGAATAACCATGACTTTTTAATACGGAGGGTAAACTTTGATATTGATTCATACTATAGGATGACAAAATAAAAGATTCATTCATCCATGTTGGTATTGATGCAACGGCAGCTGGAAGACCATCCATAGAAGTTCTTGAATTCGCTACTCCATGCTCAAAATACATGCTATTGCTCAAGACCGTGTCCAAATAAGGCGTATAGCTTTCTTTATTCTCTGGACCAACATACATTGAGCCGTAACTTTCAAAAAGAATGAAAACAACATTGGTTTTATTTGACAATAAGTTCCTCGGGTCCGTATGCTGAACAGGATTAAAAATACTATTGAGCTCTCTTTTATTAAAATACGTCTTCCTTTCAACCCCTTCATTTGTTAATGTCTTTAATATGGTAAAAGCTGAATTCAGAACAGCTGGAGCATTTTGAAGAGAGCAATAATTTGTCGCTTCAATGATTCCGACCGGTTTTAGCTGAAACCCACCTCTACCTACAACAACAAAAACAGCTATGGAACCAACGAATTTTAGCCATGGACGCCAATCTTTATAATCAACATAATTTCTTTTTAGCTTAAAAAAAACGAAGAAAATAAAGTACAGTGTTAAAATGAATACCAATAACAACCACCAAAACTCGGCAAAGAAATCACCGGCCAATACTGAGGCTTCATTTTCGGAAATAATAAATTTAAAATAATCAAAACTGATTCTTTTTCTCGTAAATGAGAAATAAGCGATATCCCATGCGTTGAAAAAAAATACAATTAAAACAGTTGGGATATAAAATATTGAATCTACAATCTTTCGATACTTATTCACGAGAAAAGGCAAAGGGATAATCCTAACCAGCATATAAGGAAAGAAAAACAAGGTAATAGTGATCAAATCAAACCATGAACCTACTATGTATTCATAAAAACCAAAATCAGGAAAAAAAACATGATTTTGAATTAGAAAAAGCAATCTAAAGAAAAATAAAAAGAACCAAACCGTTCCCAATTCTATAAGTAACTGCAAAAATGGTTTTGTAGGAAGCCTAAATCTCATTGAAAGTTAATAATTCAAAAGTCGATCTACCGTCTTCTGAAGTCTTGTTTTGGGAAGAAATAATTTCTCTATATTCTCAGCAAAAGGAACAGGAGAATTGAGTGAAGCGACTCTCATAACTGGTGCATCGAGTGACTCAAAACAATGCTCATTAATTAAAGCTGAAATTTCACCTCCAATACCACCAACAAGACAATCTTCATGTAAAACAATGACTTTACCCGTTTTCTTTACCGCCTCATAAATGGCATCGACATCCAATGGAACCAAGGACCTAAGATCTATGATTTCAGCGGAAACTCCTTGTCTTTTACTCATTTCCTCAATAGCCCAATGAACACCCAAACCATAAGTAATAATTGTGATATCATTTCCAGAATGAACAGATACTGCTTTACCTATTTCTGTTGTGTAATAGGCTTCCGGCACTTCGGATTTCATACTCCTATATAAATATTTGTGCTCAAAAAACAATACAGGGTTTGGATCTTCTATCGACGCATTTAGTAGTCCTTTGGCATCAACAGGGTTCGAAGGGTAAACAATCTTTAATCCTGGAGTATGAAAAAACCAAGCCTCATTACTTTGAGAATGAAAGGGTCCTGCACCTGATCCCGCACCTGTCGGCATACGAATAACAACATCTGCATTTTGGCCCCATCGCCAGTAAATCTTCGCTAGATTATTTACAATTTGATTAAAACCACAGGTAACAAAATCTGCAAATTGCATCTCTACCATAGCCTTCATTCCATTTATGCTCAAACCTAAACCAGCACCTACAATGGCAGATTCACATAAAGGAGTATTCCTGACTCGTTCTTTTCCATAGACATCCACAAGGCCTTCCGTCACCTTGAAAGCTCCACCATACTCAGCAATATCTTGACCCATCAAGACGAGCTCAGGATATTTTACCATAGATTGATTGAGCCCTTCACTTATGGCATCAATGAATCTCAATTCTTTTGTTTCACTCTGAGGTGAAATTACGTTTTGTTGGAAAGACAAAAATACGTCTGACTCTTCCTTTTCCTCAGTAGAGTCAATTACATCCTCATTTTGTGCAATATCAAATGATTGTTGAATATTATTCCTAAATGATTCCTTTATTTCTTCTTCCTCTTTTTCATGAAGCACTCCAGATTCTTTTAAAAAAAGTTCATAATTCAATACAGGGTCTTTTTCTCCCCATAAATCCTGAACACCCTCTGGATAATATTTCGTGCCTGAAGATTCTTCATGACCTCTAACTCGATAAGTCATCGCCTCAATAATAAATGGCCTAGGATTCTTTCTAATATCTTTGTTTATCTTCTCTACGGTTTTTATAACCTCCAAAATGTTGTTTCCGTCTATGCGAATAGCTTCTATACCGTAACCAATACCTTTGTCAATAAATTGTTTGCATTTGTATTGCTCTGATGAAGGAGTAGAAAGTCCCCAGCTATTGTTTTCAATACAAAAGATAACAGGAAGATCCCAAACAGCTGCGACATTTAGAGACTCATGAAAATCACCTTCTGAAGCTCCACCATCACCTGTAAAAACAATTGTTGATTTTTTTAATCCTTTAATTTTATTGGCAAGAGCAATTCCATCAGCAATTCCTAGCTGAGGTCCCAAATGAGAAATCATCCCAACGATATTGTAATCCTGTGTGCCAAAATGAAATGAGCGATCTCTTCCCTGAGTAAAACCATTTGACTTTCCTTGAAACTGAGCAAACAATCTATCCAAAGGAATTTTTCGTGTTGTAAAAACACCAAGATTTCGGTGCATCGGAAGAATGTATTCATCTGAATCCATCGCATAAGCACACCCAACTGAGATACCTTCTTGACCCCAACCTGAAAACCATTTAGAAATTTTTCCTTGACGCAATAGGACCAACATTTTCTCCTCTACCATTCTAGGCAACAGAAGTGACTTATATATGGACAACAGACTTTGAGAATCGAAGCCATTAGCATCAAATTCAATAGATCTTTTTTCTAATGTTTTCATGAAAGATTGTGATGGGTATTAAACCTTCATACCTTTAATAACTCTTTCTTTTTTTCTTGTCTTTTGAAGACGCTTTTTGGTCACTTTTATAAAGGATGATCTTGCTGCACCGCGCATTACATCGACTTTGTAAGTTTCCCCCCCATATTCTACAGTCGGGCCACCACTCGCTTTCCAATTGGCATCAAAATAAAAACGATCACGCAACTGGTTTCCCTTTGATGAAAACTCTAAGTATTTTTTATCTCCTGTTTCAAACCTAACACGAATCTCTTTATTTGGCCCGTACCCTTCAAAAATACATTTGGTATGACCCGTTATTATTATTGATTCTGATTCTCTTGTAGAACTTGAAACTAATGTTCCACTCTCGTCAGTAGTTGTTTCACTATTTGCCTCTGATTTTTGATTCAAAATGATAGTTTCAGAGATAAAGAATTGAACCTTTCTCATTTTTTCTTCTGACTTTAAGCCAAATTCTTCATTAACCTGTCTCGTGTAAGGAACCTTGACCGCACAAGAACAAAGAATTAAACCAAGTACGAATAGAGAAAATATTTTTTTCATGATTTTTTTTTTACAAATTTAAATTATTTAATCATTCAATCATTAATCCGGTTTAATTATCTTTAATCAAAATCAGCTAATGAAAGTTAATGGTCTCGTATCACTTATTGTTAGTGTCCTCATCATTTCTTCTTGTAAAGAAAAGAATGATAAAGACATTATCAAATATGAAGACATAGGTACTCGAGACAATTATAATGCCAAAATTGACAGTGAGCCATTGGACATAACTCAATCAATAGATACGACTTTCAATATAACAAACCTCGGGATTGAAGTGAGTAAAATTCTCGAGATACATACAAATGAATTCCTGGATCGATTTGAAAACATAAAAGATGTTAAGCGATTAATTATTACCCCCAATGACTCAACCTATTTTAAATCGTGGACTTTTGAAGATTCTACAGACACCTTTAATGCTTTTTACAACTTACTCGATTGTTTTGGTAATAACTGCGTTTCAATAGAGCTTTATTCGGATGAATTCATGAGCTCAACTTATCATTTATTATTTGTATCCGAGAATCAAATTCATTGGGTTTTATCAAATAAAAATCAAGATAAGCTTGTTTGGGAGGCGTATTTAAAATCTGAATTTCAAATACCACTTTATAATTTTATTTTGGAGCAAAAAATAAACCAAAATATCAAGTGGCTTGAGGATAATATTTTCCGACCGAACACATTTAAAGTAATAAATTCAGACCTATGAAAGTTTTAAATAGAGGGTTTATAAGTGTTAGTCCAAAACCTGTTTTTATAAGTGAGATATTTAAAGATTCAGAGACTGACCCTTTAACACCGAGCCATCCGGAACCGTCAATTTACCTAATTGAAGAAGATTTTTGGGATGACGAAGTCATCTTAAAAAAATACTATAAACGCATAGTTGATGGAGAAACAAAACAATACGGATTAGAAAATAATGGACATCAATTAGATATAAATTTTGAAAATATTCATGACTATTTCAATATTTCTTTAGGCAGCATGGTATTCGATTTGGACGATAGACCACTAGAAGGCCTTAAAGACGATTAATTAACCTTGCATTTAAGAATTCGGGTTTAAACGTCACCTCTTCATCTACCCATTCAGGTACGTCAAATTTTTCATCTTCGCTATCTAATTCAATCTCGGCTAATATGAGACCTTGTAATGCACCCTCAAAAACATCTATCTCCCATGTTTTTGAACGAAATTCAAGTTTGTACCTTTTCTTTTTTAGTGATTTAAGACCAAATGATTTAATCAAAGATAATGCCTCTATTACTGGTATTTCATACTCGTATTCTTTTCTGGTAATTCCAATCATGTCACTTTTAATTGTTAAAAATGCTTTTTCATCCATGATTCTGACCCGAACAGACTTTGATTTTTCATTTACAAGATAAGCTTGGATGATTTGATGAGGACGGATTAAGGCAATAACTTCATGTATAGTATCTTTCACCAAAAACTTTCTTTCAATTTCAATCATAATTAACACTTCATTTTCTTGTTGAACTCACACATTAATTGTACTTTTGAAACGCTCTATATGACTATGAAAACGTTTGCCTTTTTTTTATTTTTGTTTTGCACGAAACTCTTAATCTTTTCCCAAAGTTCTAACGATATTCAAAACTCTTTTACAGCAAGTCTTAATTTTCATGCCAATCCATCCCAAATATACGAACAGAATGGAATTAGAATGGTTGCAAACTTAGAAAAATGCGATAATCCTTCTATCGGAATGTTGAAAGATTATATCTATTTCAATATCAAAAACACGAATTCTTTTGCTGTAAATATTACTTTAGAAGAACAACTATATTTTAATAATCTTTGTAAAACATGTGGGGATCAAGAATACCTAAAAACCTTTTCCTTAAAACCAAATGAAACTTTGAGCAGTTCATGCGTTGAGCCAACATCCAAAGCTTATAAAATCTTTTATGGATCACCTTGGGTAAGTGAAACATTAACTAAGTTTAGTTTAGTAAACATAAACATAGAGAGACAATGAAAATCTTTCTGTTAATCATTTTCTGCCTGACCTTAACCTACTCATTTACACAATGTACAGTCCAAGGTTCTGTAACTCAAAATGAAGTCCCTTGTAACGAATGCATAACACTTACAGCCAATGGTTTCGGCGAAAACGTAGCGGCATTTGTCGAAAGTTTTAATAGTGGACAACCTGTGGGATGGCAATTTACTCAGAACGTAACCATATCATCAACAACATGTGGAATACCCTCTCTGGATGGCAGTCCATTCATGTGGATGGGGAGTAGTTCTCCAGCCCCAAGAACAATGGCAACATTAGGACTTGATGTCTCGGCTGGTGGAACGGTTTGTTTTGAAATGAGGTATGCCATACAACAACAAAACTCTCCCTGTGAGGGACCTGACCTTGGTGACGAAGGTGTAACACTACAATACTCCATAAATAATGGAGCTTCATGGGTTACAATGAATTATTGGCCTCCCTTAAATGGAGGATTTGCCTCTTCAATGACTGTGTGGGACGAATACTGTGAAAACATCCCGATTGCTGCACAAACCACAAGCACGATGTTTAGATGGACTCAATTAGAAGCAACTTCATCTTCTTATGATCATTGGGGTTTAGACAACGTAGAAATAACATTAGCTTCACCTGATTACAACATGACATGGCTTCATGATAGCTATTCTTATGGTCAAGGAAATTATACTGGAAATAATCCAGCTCAAGTATGTCCTGAGGGTGATACCATCTTTGTAGTTGAAATGACGGATGGAATAAACACCTGCTTCGACACCGTTGAAATCACGGTGGACTTCCCAGTTATCGATAACATTAATGCCACCAATCCGTTTTGTGGCGGAATTAACGGAGAAATTGAAATCAGCTCATCTGGAGGAACTACTGATTATCAATATAGCATTGATAATGGTACAAACTTTCAATCTTCTAGCGTTTTTACCGGACTTGACAGTTTAACATACCAAGTGATTCTTCTGGACGCCAATAACTGTTCAGACACCTCCATGATTACTTTAACGGGTGTTGATTCGTTATTCATAATTGATCTTCTTTTTGAAAACTCTAGCTGTGGAACCGATAACGGAAGTATTGCCTTTAATGGAGTTGGAGGGACGCCGGTTTATCAGTTTAGCATTGATAATGGAACAAGCTATTCTACTACTGCTTTATATAACGATCTAGCATCTGGTACATATGAGCTCATATTGTTAGACGACGTAGGCTGTTCTGATAGCACCAACCTCGAAATCTTACCATCCACAAACCCCGTTATTGATAGCCTTTTTGCTTCAGAAGATTTCTGTAGCTTGAGCAATGGAACATTAACTGCCTTTGCATCTCTAGGGGTTAGTCCATACATTTATTCTATCGTTCAAATCTCGGATACAATCATATCCAATACCAACGGCTCCTTCGAAAACCTTAGCTCAGGAAGCTATCAATTGTTTTTATCAGATAGCCTTAATTGTTTTACAACTACAGACTTTATAATAGACGAGACCCCTGCACCTTTAATAGAGCTAATAGACACTGCTCTTTGCAATCTATCCTATCAAGTGACTGATGTTGAATCTTTCACCGGAAGTATTTGGTCTGCATCAAGTCCAAACATTTCCTTTGATGATAATACGACTTCCAATCCCTCTTTTACCGCTTCGGAATCTGGTCAATACATTATTACCTATGAAGACACCTTGTGTAGCACCGAAGAGTCCTTTCAAATCACCTTTATTCCTAATCCCAATACAGAAATAAGAGATACAATACTATGCATAGGAGAATTCTATGAGCTAGAGGCATCCATAGAGCCTCAAAATATTTCCTATGAATGGAACACTGGAAGCACTTCTACTTCTGTAAATATGAGTGAGACAGGGTTGTTTATAGTTACTGTCTCAAATAGTTGTGGCGAATTCTCAGATTCTGCAACCATTGTTTTCTTTGACTGTGACCTTGAACCACCAAATGTTTTCACACCGAATGATGACGGTATTAATGACAATTTTGAGCTGATTCAATTCCAAGGCATCAAAACTTTTCAGTGTTACATATACAACAGATGGGGCAATTTAATGGCCGATTATGACAAACCTGATTTTCAATGGGATGGAAATAATAAAAAAGGAGACAAATCAGAAGATGGTGTTTATTTCTATGTCATTCAAGCCGTTACAAATGGGGGTAAAGAAATAAATAAACACGGTAAAATTCATCTTATCCGTACAGATTAATATAACTTATTAATTTTACATCATGCGTATATTTAAATCCAGAACGCCAAGATGGATTATTATTGTTGTGGACCTGCTGATAAACCTGTTTGCATTACTATTTGCATATGTTATTCGTTTTGACTTAGACAGCCAGTCTGTTTTAATTCAAGAAGAATGGGATAAGTTTTCAAACTACGTATGGCTCTTTATTGCGGTGAAATTCCTTGTGTTTTATTCTTTCCAAATACACAAAGGTCTCATTCGACACACCTCAACTCAAGATTTAAACAGAATATTTTTTGCGGTTTCTACCTGTTCTTTAATGTATCTTTCATTTGGAGTTGTTCGATACTATTTTATTGACGGCTATTATTTCATGCCTACTTCTGTTGTAATCGTTGAGTTTCTGGCAAGCTTCTCATTTACAGTTGGTAGTCGTTTTGTTATTAAACTGATTTATTTGGAATCATTAAAAAGTAAAGAGGAATATGAAAACATTGTGATTTACGGAGCTGGAGTATCTGGTCTAATTACAAAAAAAACAATTCAAAGCGACACCATAAATAATCAAAAAGTAATTTGCTACATAGATGACAATTCAAAATTATGGGATACACGAATTGAAGGAATAAAAGTGTATGGGCCCCATGAATTAAAGAACATCTATAAAAAACACAATATTGACACGGTTATTATAGCGATTCAAAATCCTAAAGCGGAAAGAAGGAAAGCACTTTTAGACGAATGTATTGACTTAAAAATAAAAGTTCAAAAAGTCCCGAATCCGAAAAGCTGGATCAATGGAGAATTTAGCTCTAAACAATTTGTGAAGGCTAAGATTGAAGACTTACTTGGACGAGAAGAGATAAAATTGAGTGAAGCTAAAATAAAAGATAGCATCAATGACAAAGTCGTTCTAGTTACTGGAGCCGCTGGGAGTATTGGAAGCGGTTTGGTAAAACAAATAGCCAACTTCAATCCGCGACTTGTCATTTTATTTGACCAAGCAGAATCTGCTCTGTATGATCTTCAATGGGATTTACACGAGGCATTTCCAGATTTAAATTATGAAATTGTCATTGGCGATGTAACCCATAAAATGAGAGTTGTTAATCTTATTAAGTCATTTAAACCTCAAATTATATTTCACGCTGCTGCATACAAGCATGTTCCATTGATGGAATTAAATCCATCAGAAGCGGTTAAGACCAATGTATTAGGGACAAAAATACTCGCAGATATGAGTTCGGAATTCAATGTTGAAAAGTTCATATTTATATCAACAGATAAAGCCGTAAATCCAACCAATGTTATGGGCGCGACAAAGAGAGCTGCTGAAATTTATGTACAGCATAAAAATTCAATTAGCAGCACCCAATACATAACCACAAGGTTTGGAAATGTACTTGGCTCTAATGGTTCCGTAATTCCTTTATTTCAAAAACAAATCGAGAACGGTGGCCCAATTACAATTACTGACAGAAGAATCAATCGGTTTTTCATGTCAATTCCTGAAGCGTGTCAACTTGTTCTTGAAGCAGGAACCATGGGTAAAGGAGGAGAGATTTACGTTTTTGATATGGGAGAGTCCGTGAAGATTATTGACCTCGCAAAAAAGATGATCACCTTAAGTGGCCTTACGATTAATAAAGATATTGAGATTAAAATTACGGGGCTCCGTCCAGGAGAAAAACTCTACGAAGAGTTACTTGCAAATGAGGAAAATACCATCCCCACCCATCACGAAAAGATTCTAATTGCCAAAACAAGTGTAAAAAAGGATATGGGGCATAAAATAGATGAATTGATTGATTTAATTGATGGACAAAAAAACAATCAACTCGTTCTTATTTTAAAGAATCTGATTCCAGAATATGTAAGTAAAAACTCAGAATTTGAAGAGCTAGACAAATGAGCATAAAACCAGTTGAAATACAAGTAAGATTTTCTGACATTGATGTCATGGGGCATGTAAATAATGCCACCTATTTGAGCTATTTTGAATATACGAGAATGCATTATTTCGAAAAACTACTTGGCCTAAAGTGGGAATGGAAAAAGCATGGAATACTCCTTGTTCGAAATGAAATAGAATACTTAAAGCCCATCTTTTTAAATGACAAACCAATTATTGAAATGTACTTAGGTGAAATTGGTAACAAAAGTTTTACTTTTCATTATGAAGTGCGTGTAAACAATCTTGTCTGTACCAAGGCACTTTCAAAGATTGTTTGCTATAATTCTATTGAACAAAAGACCATTTCCATTCCTGAAAGAATGAAACTTTCATTTGATCAATTATTAAAACACACGAATGAAGCTACATAAATCTATTTTTACTTTATTTATTCTTTTCTTTTATACATTTCAAAGCTTGTCTCAAGGTGCTCCATGTTATAAAAGAAAAAAAATATGTAATTATCAATATGTAACCAACTGCTATGAGAAAGTGGCCTTTGACTCTGCATCAAATCGATATTACTCAAGACAAAGCCTTGGCACTCTATTTGACGGGACCTGTTCTACATGTCATAGAAATGGTGTTGTTGAGCAACAAATCACAATTGTACAAGGCAGAAGAAATGGTTCTGATACTTCATACTTTCCTTCAGGGTGTCCATATTCCTCACAAACATTCGTAAATGGCGTTATTCATGGTACGAGTACAAGCTATTTTGACAGTACCAATAGAATAAAGTCTAAAGTCAATCATTTCATGGGATCATTGTATGGACCTTTTGTGGTTTTCAATAAAAAAGGAGATACTCTTAAGTATCAAGAATATGAAAATAATTTGTTGAGTGGGGTGAAAAAGGAATATTACGAAAACTCAAAATTGAAAAAAATTGTCGGATACAAAGCTGGACGATTGAGCGGAAGTCAAATTAATTATGATGAAAAGGGAAATAAATTACTCGAGTTGAATTATTTAGAAGGAATTAAACATGGTGCTTGGATCTATTATTTTAATGATCAAACCGTTGCAAGAGAGGAATTCTGGACTAAAGGATTAAAAAATGGTGAATTCATTAGCTACAACAGTAACGGGAAACTCCTTAGTGAAAAATATTTCAAAAAAAATGTCCCGTATGGTACGCATAAAGAATATTATAAGGATGCTCGAGAAAAACATGTAAAAGTGTTTGCCAAGAAAGGTGTTTTAATAGAAGAGTACAGCTTTGATGAATATGGTGTTAAAAATCAGATTTTAGAAAATCAAGGTAAAAAGAAGTGTGGTTCAAAAAAGAAAAAGAAAGAAGAGAATGCGGGGGGAGCAAGTATAGATTAAATAAAACCTACGATCATTCCAGTACCCATTACCAAAAGAAATAACGCCACAATAAACCTTACATTTTTGACTTTTTTCTTGGTAAATAACTTTTTACCAATGAATGATCCTAAAAAAGCAAAAACACAGGCCAAAATTATAGTTTCCCAATGACTATTCAATGTGCCATCATTTGAGTTGAGATAAACTGGAATTCGCACTACATCAATCAAAAGAGACAAACAAACGGAAGTGGAAATAAACACATCTGCAGATAAATTAGATTTGGACAAAAAAGCCGCCCTAAAGGCCCCTTGATGTCCCGAAAGACCGCCAAAAAAACCACTAAGCAAGCCTCCTGTAAAAAACTGTCCCTTACGAAAAGAAATATCCTTACCCCAAGGCACCAAATCGAGAATAGCAAAACCTATCATAAGAACACCGATAACAAGAGATAAGAGTTTCACCCCACTCAAGTATTCAAAACCGTTTAGCTGATACACAATTCCGCCAGAACCTAAATAATCTTGAAGTAAAGCACCAACAAATGCAGCACAAACAGCAGATATTCCAAAAGAGAGTAAAACACTTCGATCAATCATTTTTCGAATCAAAAAGAACTTCAATGCATTGTTTAACAAATGAACTACAGCTGTAGCAAGAACAGCAAGCTCAACCGGCATAAAGAGACAAAATACAGGCAACAACATTGTACCCAACCCAAAACCTGAGAAAAAGGTCAAAACAGAAGCCATAAAAGAAATGAAACAGATCAAAATTGGGATATATAATTCTTCCATAAATAGTATTTTTACAAAAATAATAGGAATGATTGACTTAAGAAGTGATACCGTTACAAAACCTGAAAAAAAAATGCTTGACTACATGTTTCAAGCTAAATTGGGAGATGATGTCTTTGAAGAAGATCCAACAGTAAATGAGCTTCAGGATTATGCCGCTTCATTATTTGGAAAGGAATCAGCCCTTTACTGCTCTTCGGGGACACAAACCAACCAAATTGCTATCAATCTTCATGTAAATCCGGGAGGAGAAGTGATTTGTCATAAGGATAGTCATGTTTTTAAGTATGAGGGAGGTGGAATTGCCAAAAACTCAGGAGCATCCACCAGAACTGTAAGTGGTGATCGGGGACGTATTACCGTTGACGAAATAGAAAACTGGATCAATCCTGAAAATGATGTTCATTATCCCCTAACTCAGCTGGTATCTATTGAAGACACTGCCAATAGAGGGGGTGGAGCTGTGTATGATTTTAATGAAATCGTTCGAATAAGAGCTTTTTGTAATAAAATGAATTTACCGTTGCACCTTGATGGTGCACGTGTATTTAATGCTCTCACGGAAAATCAAATAGACTATAAAACTTATGGAAAACAATTTGATTCTATTTCAATCTGCCTATCAAAGGGACTTGGAGCGCCAGTTGGATCCCTTCTTCTTGGAGATAATGATTTTATAAACAGGGCTAAAAGAGTAAGAAAAGTATTTGGCGGAGGTATGAGGCAAGCGGGCATTATTGCGGCTGGAGGATTATTCGCTTTAAAAAACAATGTAAATAGACTGACCATTGATCATCAACATGCCAAACAACTTGAAAAAGCATTAAATGCCTCTTCGCTAATCAAAGATGTCATTCCGGTTGAGACCAACATCGTTGTATTTGAGCTCAATGATCACAAGCGAACAAATGAATATATTTCAGCTCTTGAAAACCATGGAATTCTCGCTTTAACTTTTGGAAAGGGAATGATTCGAATGGTAACGCATTTAGATATAGATCAGTCAGCTATTCACAAAACTTGTGAATGTATTCATTCAATAGTATAATAATTACGCAACTTTTTTATTGATTTACGTTATAAATACTGAAGACTAAACTTTGAAAGTTACATTATTTATATCGATATTTTTAAGCTACCAGCTTTTGGTAATTGGTCAAATCAAACCATGTAATGACGTGCCAAGTAAATTCATTAAGAAAATGAATAAATGTAAGCTTGAAAATGATGCTCAAAAAAAACTAACGGGACTGAGTAAAATTTTGAGCAAATATCCTGATCAAGCTCAAGTTTATTTTGAAATTGGCGACTTCTATGAAAAAGCGGGAATCCGTGCACTCAAAACCAACACTAGTCCTACTGAGGGAGAGCAAACCCTAAAAAAAGCCATTTACTTTTACCAGAAATCAATCCAAAAATGTCGAGGGTTCGATTATAGAAACTATTTCAATCTAGGCAACATTCTTTTATCATTAAATAAAGAAAAAGAAGCACTTACCTGTTTTAAGGAGGTCGTTTCATTTAAAGAAAAGTACCCCGATCACCTCTCTGTAAATTATGAATATGATCTCAAAACTTCAGAGAAAGTGATTTATGACCTAGAATTTGAACAAAATCTAATCAGTAATCCGGTTCCCTTCTCTCCTACTTTGGTGAACAGTGTGAGTAGTGAACTTAATGAATACTTCCCGATGCTTTCGCCTGATAATGATTTATTATTTTTTACGAGAAAAGTTGACCGCACGCGCCTTGGCGATATCGCACAAAATGTTGTGGAGGAGTTTACCGTCTCAAATAAATCCAATAGTTCTTATCATTTTTCTATTGGTGAACCATTGATGCCTCCTTTTAATGATGGCACCTTTCATAATTATGGTTCAGCAACGCTTTCTGTCGACAATAAGGAAATGATCATATGTGCATGCAAAAAAGAAAGGGTTTACAATCAGAGCTATTTGAATTGCGATTTATATTCTACCAAGTTTAAAAGAAGTGGTGCGGGAGGTAATGATTTCACATGGTCACCTCTGGTCAATTTAGGAGAGAATATAAATACAAAAGACGGTTGGGAAGCCCAACCATCATTATCCTCAGATGGGAAAATGTTATTCTTTACTTCTATTCGAAAAGGATCAAGAGACAATGATATCTATATTTCATTAAGACAAGAAGATGGGAGCTGGGGAAAAGCAAACCCCTTCGATGAAATTAATACTGCAGGAAAAGATAAAAGTCCATTCTTTCATCAAGATGGTGAAACACTCTATTTTGTTTCTTCATCAAGCCCTGAACGAAAAGGAATGGGAGGGCTCGATATATTCTATATTAGAAAAACGGATACCGGATGGACTGAACCCAAAAACATAGGTTATCCTATTAATTCTCCTCAGGATGAGCTAGGACTGTTTGTTTCAACCAGCGGCCGAATCGCTTATTTCTCTTCATTTCAAAATGGAAACTGGGATATCTACTCATTTGAATTGTATGAGGAAGCCAGACCTGAAGAAGTTATTATACTAAAAGGTACCGTAAAAAATGAGGATGGTAGTATTGTAAAAGATGCCAAAGTTCAAATTAACTATGACGGTGATGAGACTTTAAACGAAACGATAAACGTAAATGAAGATGATGGCTCTTATGCAACAGTGGTTAAAGTGAAGAAAGCAGAAAACATCTCTGTAACTGTGGATAAAAAAGGAAGCTCATTCGCCATAGCTCGAATCGAAACAAAAGACATTATAAACCAATTAGATAAACCCGCTGTAATTGAAGAAATAAAAGTTCAACCTATAAAAGATGGGCAGAACTATGAGCTTGAGGATATCTTGTATAACACAGAGTCATTCGAACTCTCAAATGAATCAAGATTCACCTTAAGATGCTTTAAAGATTATTTAATGAATAATCCAACTTACACCATAAGAATTGAAGGACACACAGATGATATTGGAGATGCCCAGGAAAATTTGAACTTATCTCAAAACAGAGCAGCTGAAGTTAAAAACTATTTAATAGAGCTCGGAATAAGCGCTTCTCGACTATCTTCAGTGGGTTATGGAGAAAGTCAGCCCAAAGTACCAAATAGCAATTCAGCCAATAGAATGAGAAACCGACGAACTGAATTTAAATTGAGCGTTCAATAGTTTTAGGGCACAAAAAAAGGGACCCGAAGATCCCTTTATAATATTTAGTTCGAAATTAATCGGTTGTAAATCTTCTTTTTTCTCTAATTCTTGCTGATTTTCCAGTTCTTTCTCTAAAGTAGAAAATTCTTGCTCTTCTAACAGAACCACTTTTCATCACTTTCAAGCTTTCAATAAATGGAGAGCATACAGGGAAAATTCTTTCAACACCAACATTTCCAGACATTTTACGAACCGTAAACGTTTCTGTAGCGCCTGAACCTCTTCTTTGAATAACGACACCTTGAAACTGCTGAATTCTTTCTTTGGCTCCCTCTTTAATTTTGTATGATACAGCAACTGTATCTCCTGCTGAAAATTTTGGTAACTCATTACCAATTGTAATTTCTTTCTGTAATTCGTCTATTCTATTCATTGCTCAAAAATTGGCTTCCCATGATTTCGGGGTGCAATATTACAAAAAATTTATCTTAAATAAGAATCTTAAAAACAAAAAAAACAATCTTTTTAAAGAAATCGATTTTTTATTTCGCTTATGGTTTTAGATATAAACAAATTACTGAACAAAATAGTTGAAAAGTATATGGCTTACCAAAAAAAACAAACCGAAGTTCCTGTAAATTTACATATAAATAAAATCAATGGGGAAAGTAATAGCTATAGCGAATCAAAAAGGGGGCGTCGGAAAAACCACAACTACCATCAATCTTGGAGGATGTTTGGGCGTATTGGAATACAAAACATTGATTATTGACGCCGATCCGCAAGCGAATGCAACATCAGGAACAGGTTTTAACCCTAAAAACGTTAAAAATATTTATGACTGTTTAGTCAGGAATTACGACCCTAAAGATGTTATCATCAAAACAGAAAATCCGAACCTTGATATTTTACCAGCTCACATTGATCTTGTTGGTGCGGAATTGGAAATGATTAATTTACCCAATCGAGAGTACTTACTGAAACAGACCATTGAAAAAATAAAAGACGATTATGATTTTATACTCATCGACTGCTCCCCTTCCCTTGGTTTGATTACGGTTAATTCACTAGCTGCGGCGGATTCGGTTCTTATCCCTGTACAATGTGAGTATTTTGCACTTGAAGGACTCAGCAAACTATTAAATACGATAAAGATCATTCAAGGCCGATTAAATATCGAATTACAAATCGAAGGAATGCTCCTTACCATGTACGATACGAGGTTAAGATTGGCAAATCAGGTCGTCGATGAACTCAAAACACATTTTCAAGAACTTGTTTTCGATACAGTTATACACAGAAATACAACCCTAAGTGAAGCTTCTAGTCATGGTGCAACAATTATTATGCACGACGCTGCATGCAAAGGCTCTATTAATTATCTCAATTTTGCCAGAGAGATTCTTCAAAAAAATAATCTCACTAAAATTGAAAATGACGATAAATTCATTGAAATAGATCATGAACTCTAACAGTCAAAAAAAACCTGCTTTAGGGAGAGGTTTGAGCTCACTACTTCAAAACACCAATACCGATGTTACTTCTGTCAACAATTCTCCTGCAGGATCGATTTCAGAAATACCATTAAGTTCTATTGAGCCCAATCCATTTAATCCCAGAACTCATTTTGAAAAGGAAGGACTTTTTGATCTGAGAGAATCCATTATAGAACACGGCATTATTCAGCCTTTGACTGTACGGAAGATGGGCAACGATAAGTATCAGCTCATCTCTGGAGAGAGAAGATATAGAGCATCTCAACTCGCAGGCTTAGAAAAAGTTCCAGTCTACATCAGAATTGCCAATGACCAAAACATGCTTGAATTGGCTTTGGTCGAAAACATTCAAAGAGAAGATTTAAATGCCATAGAAATCGCATTATCATATGAAAGGTTACTCAGCGAGTGCGAACTCACACAAGACCAATTAAGCGATAAAATATCAAAATCAAGGTCAAATATTGCCAATTACATCAGACTACTCAAGCTACCTGCAAAAATCCAACTCGGACTTAAAAATAGACTCATATCAATGGGTCATGCAAGAGCTCTTCTTTCTTTAAATACCGAAGATGAACAGCTTGAAATGTATCAAGAAATAATAAACTCCGAGCTTTCGGTTCGTGAGATTGAAACGAGCATTAGAACCAAGAAAAATAGTGGTACATCTGGCCGCAAAGCAATAAGTTTTGACCGAAAGACTAAATCTGAAATTATTTCGTTTTATGATTCTGATGTTTCTATTTCCTCAAATCAAAACGGTGCCGGAAAGCTTAGCTTCAAATTTGAATCCAAAGAAGATTTAGACAGATTGGTCAAATTGCTTTTAAATAAATGAGAACAAGTTTTCTTATTCTATACTTTACTTCCTTAACCCTATTTGTTTCGGGACAAGTTCTTGATTCTGACAGTATTCCTGAGCATCCCTACAGGAAGTCAATTATGTTTTCAGCAATAGTACCAGGTGGTGGTCAGGTTTACAATAGCATCCTCAAAAAAAAAGGGTTTCGTCATGCGATTTGGAAGGTTCCATTAATTTATGGAGCACTCGGCGCATCAACTTATATGCTTATTCAGAACCAAAAAACGCAGAACGCTTTAAAAACTGAATATGTAAACCGAATAGACGGTAATATTGTTGACCCAGAATGGTCGGCTTACGATGATCAAAGTGTTCTGTATTTGTATCGCCAGTATTTAGATCAAAGAGACCTGTCAATTCTTGCTATAGGTGCAGTGTATTTACTTCAAATTATTGATGCAGGTGTCGAGTCTCATTTTATTCACTTCGATGTAAGTGACAATCTAAGTCTGGATCTTCAGCCAGTGATGCTATCTGCTCAAATACCCGGAATTAACATAAATTTGACGTTTAGATGATTCTTAAATTGTACTTTTAGGCCGTGAAAATAGCGATTATTGGATATGGCAAAATGGGGAAAGAAATTGAGGCAATTGCTCTAGAGCGAGGCCACTCAATTTCAAGTGCTTTTTCATCTCACCATCCATTCCATGCTCAAAGCGAAATTGATGCAGATGTCGCTATAGAATTTAGTGCTCCTAGCCTTGCATTAAAACACATTCGCCTTTGTCTGGATAAAAACATTCCGGTAATCGTAGGAACTACAGGTTGGGCTGAGCATTTATCTAATATAGAAGCGGAGGTGTCAGATAAAAAAGGTAGTCTTTTACATGCTTCTAATTTCAGTTTGGGCGTACATCTTTTCTGGCGAATGACAGAACAGTTGTCAGAACTTATGAATCAAAACAAGGATTACAAGGCAAGTATCACAGAAACACATCATACTGAAAAGCTAGATAAACCAAGTGGAACAGCCATTACAACAGCCGATTTACTTTTAAAAAATCAAAATATTTACAAGAGTTGGATGCTATCTGAAGATCAAGTTTCTGAAGATTCAACACTTCCTGTAACCTCAAAACGAATCCCAAATGTACCTGGAACACACGAAGTAACCTACAAATCTAAAACGGATCAAATATCACTCATCCATGAGGCAAAAAATAGAAAAGGTTTTGCACTTGGAGCAGTGATTGCCGCGGAATGGCTTTTAGACAAAAAGGGAACCTTTACAATGTCCGATATTATTAACTTTACCTGATTATGAGTATTTTATATTTCTTTATTTTTCTATTGATTCATCCATATCTCGGTATGTGGTGGAAATCTTTTCCAAAAGCGGGAAGAGAAAGCTGGGAAGCATTGGTTCCTGGATACAATTATTATGTAATCTTTAAAATCACATGTAAGAAGCCATTCTGGTCTCTACTTCTTATTTTTCCGGGGGTACACTTGATTATGTGGGCCACCGCCAATTTAAGCTATATCAGAAGATTTGGATACTACTCATTTACGGACAGTCTACAGGGGATTTTCTTTCCTTATTATCTGTTGTACAAATGCAGTGAAGAGTCAAGTGTTTTTGGTGAAGAAACCAATTGGTCCAATTCAGCTCAAAGAGAAGATCGTAAATGGGGAGATCATGTTGCCTTGTTTTTAAGCCTACCCGTTTTGGGTCATGTTGTAGCCATGGGGATTGATGCTGTAACTAGAGATAAGCCAGGAACAAGATCGAAAGTAAAGGAATGGGGAGATTCTATTCTTTTTGCCTTGGTAGCAGCCAGTATTATTCGAACCTATGTCTTTGAACCTTTTCAAATCCCAACAGGGTCAATGGAAAAAACACTTTTGGTGGGAGACTTTCTTTTTGTAAATAAGTTAGCATACGGACCAAAAGTACCTGTCACACCTCTATCCTACCCTTTGGTTCACAATACCGTGCCTTGGGTAAATATGAAATCCTACACCACATTAGAAAAAGGAGAATATACCCGCCTCCCTGGATTTGGTGATGTAGCACGCTATGATGTAGTCGTTTTCAATTACCCGTCAGGGGACACTGCAATCTATGACCCTCGTATGCCAAATGGTTTAATGGGGCATGATTATCATGGTATTCTAAATGATGAAGCGCTATTTCAATATTACTCTTCAAGCCCTGAAGCTCCTGCCCTTCAAAACCTTGAACTTCAAAGAAAGACACTTTCTGATAGTCTTTACGTTGCGAGAAATAATGCACTTCTAGAGTCATACATATCGAACCCAGGACCGTGGAGAAAAAAAGCAAGACTAAAATTGTCGGGCGGACAATTTCCTGGACCTGAAGGCAATGAGAACTTCCCTGAAGAAAATCATGGCGGCTTGATTTACAGACCTGTGGACAAAAGAGAAAACTACATAAAGCGTTGTGTGGGAATTCCAGGTGATGAATTGGAAATAAAAAATGCGGTTTTATATGTGAATGGAAAACCTGCCGAGGTTGCTTTAAATCAATGTCTCAAATACGAAGTGGAAAAATCAAAGGTCACTTTTCCAAGCGCAACAGAGATGTATGAAAAATATGGCTTAGAAAACACTCCTGACATGACCAGAACGGATTTTAATGATTCGGACGCTTCTAATCCTAGTATGTACGTTTTAACTTTAACGAGTACTGAGAAAAATAAAATCGAAAAAGATTTTAAGATCAAACTCAAAGTCATTACGGAACAGAGATACGAAGAAGTTCACATGAGCGACTCCGTTGCTTATACACCCTCTGCTCAAGAATTAATTACGAACTCAAAAATATTCCCAAAGGATTTCTACGTAAACAACACAACTACTAATTTTCAAAAATTTACCGTTCCTAAAAAGGGAACCACTGTGGACTTTAGAAAGAAAAACATCGCTTGGTATCGAAGAATTATAACGGCTTATGAAGGTCACAAACTAGAAGAGAAAAATGACGGTATCTACATTGATGGTAAAAAAACCAATACCTATACTTTTGAAATGAATTATTACTGGCTCATGGGTGACAATAGATACAATTCTGCAGATTCTAGAATCTGGGGATTTGTACCCGAAGACCATGTTGTCGGTCGAGCGAGCTTGGTATGGTTTTCAAAAAGCCCATACCTCGGAATTCGATGGGAACGATTATTCAAATGGATAGAGTAATCGATATATTCCCTACTGCATATTTCCCTTCAATTGCGTATTTAAAAGCATACTTTTCACCTGTGAATACCATCATTGAGGCACATGAAAGCTTTCCCAAACAAACCTTAAGAAACCGTTGCGAAATATTAACAAGTAACGGGGTTTTACGCTTGAGTATTCCAGTAAAAAAAATAAACGGCAACAAAACTTTCACCAAAGACATTGAGGTAGATTACAGTACAAAATGGCAAAACGAGCATTGGAGAGCCATTCAATCTTCCTATGCATCCGCACCCTATTTTGATGATTACGGATATAGGATAAAGGAAATTATTTATCATAATCCAAAGGATTTACTTGAGTTCAATTTGAGCATACTCAAGTTTATTATGGAAATATTAGACCTCAGTTTTGATATAAACATTACCAAATCCTACGAAATAGAATACAACATAGATTATCGAAATACAGATTTCATGAATCGTGACACAATGAAACCATATCAGCAGGTTTTTTCTTACGATAAAGATTTTACAAGCAATCTTTCATTTTTGGACCTTCTGTTCAATGAAGGACCATTTATGAGAAACTGGATCTTATAAAGATGAGCTATTGTTCCTATTGTCGCAATCAACCTAAAGAAAGTATCCATCACTGGTATCACGATAAAGTTTATGGAAAAATGTCAAAAGATGACAACGAGCTATTTGGGAGACTCATTATGGAAATCAATCAAGCTGGTTTGTCTTGGAATACTATTCTTCAAAAATATGACGGCTTGAAAGAAGCCTATTCGAATTTCAACATAGAACAAATCGCTTCTTACAATGAGGAAAACATATCCAACTTGATGACTAATAAAAACATAATTAGGCATGAACTAAAAATTAGAAGTATTGTTTATAATGCACAACAAATTTTGGGAATTCAAAAAGAATTCGGAACTTTTAAGAATTGGATTTTATTACAAAATCAAATTTCTATTGAAAATTGGGTCAAACTCTTTAAAAAGAACTTTAAATTTGTTGGCAAGGAAATTGTAAAAGAATTCCTGTCCAGTAACGGAATATTAAAAGGTGCGCACGACAAAGAGTGCCCCGAATACTTGAAATAAATACAAAATGAAATATTTTAGCTCCATCACTACACTGTTTTTTACTACTTGTTTATGCCTTTCGCTAAATTCACAAGTTAGCCTTAGTGCGGGTTTAGGCTCCATAAGTGGATTTACAACTAATCAATCTCACATAGGTTTACATGCTGGATTTGAGCTCCCAAGAAACAACGACGTTACTTTTTACGGAAGACTTGGTCACTATTTTTCTCGACCTGAGGATAATGGATCAACCCGAACGGTCATTATTACAGACCTAAACAACACATCCCTCCCCTATCAATTACAAGTGAATACCCAGTCATCTTTTAACTACACAACCATTGAAGGAGGAACACGCTATTATCTGGGAAATGATTACGACAATGGTATTTCAGCTTATGGCGGAACGAATGGAATGCTCGTTTTTAATTCAGTAAAGCTCAATTATGATAAAACCGACATTACAGGCACGTATGAATGGGAAAATAATTATTCAGTACCTTCAAATGAGGAAAATGAAGGCATCATCATTGGAATAGCTCTTGGACTGCAAGGTGGAGTGAAATATTCTATTCCTGCATTAGGAACGGTTTATTTTGATGTGAGTGGACAATATTCAATTTTGGCTCAAGGAAGTAATACCGTTGCTAATAGTACCAATCAGTACTCTCAATTGTTTTTTGTGTTTACCCTTGGATTCAGAAAAGACCTCTACTAGATTTTAGTGTATTTTCTCAATGACTTTTTTGACCAAATCACCTGAAGAATGGTTCCCGTCTATAATAAGGTCGGCTTTTCTATAGAAAGGTGTTCTTTGCTTCATTAATGTTTTTGTTTTTTCAACAATCTGATTTGATGAGAGCTTCGTGAATAAAGGTCTAGAATTTGTGTTTTTACCCAATCTTTTTGCCAATACATCTATCGAAACGTCGAGGTGAACTACTGTGCCCATTTCCAACAACAACTCGATTTGATTATCATAGCATGGCAAACCTCCTCCTACAGAAATTACACTTTTAGGAAAATCTACCAACTGACGAATAACCCCTGATTCGTATGAACGAAACTTAGCTTCACCCTCTAATCGAAATATTTCAGGAATGCTTAAACCAGTTATTTTAACTATCTCCTCGTCTGTATCAATAAAAGGTAGATTCAATGAAATTGAAAGGGCCTCTCCAGTGGTAGTTTTACCAGCACCACTCATACCAATTAAAATAATATGATCTCCTTTTTTATTCATTAAGATATAAGTCTCAAGTATTTATAAAAAAAATAACAATTCTTCTTACAAATTTACCGTTTTAATGTTTGCATTAAAGAATATAACATTTATATTTGCACCCTCAAAACCGATCTCCTAGCTCAGTTGGTAGAGCAACGCCCTTTTAAGGCGTGGGTCCTGGGTTCGAGCCCCAGGGGGATCACCAAAAGGCATCTAAGAAATTAGATGCCTTTTTTGGTTAATTATTACTGTTGTTACTATATTAGGAACCAAAAGCTAAACCCCTTAGAACACAATGAATAAAATTAAATGCCCGCACTGTAAAGAAGATTTTAAAATTGATGAAAGTGGATACGCTGATATTGTCCAACAGGTCCGTAATAATCAATTTAAAGAAGAACTCAATAAAAGATTAGAACTCGCTGAAAATGACAAGAAAACAGCAGTAGAATTGGCAGAGGCCAAAATCAAGAATGAATTTCAAGGAAAATTAGCGGAAAGGGATAAAGCAATGGAAGCTGTAAAGGCCCAGAATACGATTTTAATGCAAGATGAGCTATTAAAAAAGGAAAAAGAAATAATGGAAATGCAATCCATTATCGAAAATGCTGAAACCACAAAAAAATTAGCTATTACGGAGGCTTTAAGAGAAATCGAAAAGAAACGCGATGAACTTGAAAACAACCTTAAACTCGCAGATACGGAGAAACAATTGATGGAAAAATCAATCAAGGAGCAATACAATGATAAACTTAATAATAAGGATGAAACAATAAAGCTCAAAGAGGATGAAATTGCGCGTTTGAAAGATTATAAACAAAAGCTATCTACCAAAATGGTTGGAGAATCATTAGAGCAACATTGCGAAATAGAATTTAACAAGGTACGCGTCATGGCCTTTCCAAATGCTTATTTCGAAAAGGATAATGATACCAAAACTGGCTTTAAGGGTGATTATATTTTTAGAGAGAATGATTTAGAAGGAAATGAGATCATTTCAATCATGTTTGAAATGAAAAACCAAAATGACGCTACTGTTGCGAAAAAAGAAAATGAAAGTTTCTTTAAAAAATTAGACAAAGACCGTAATGATAAAAAATGTGAATATGCCATATTGGTTTCAACCCTAGAAAATGATAATGATTTCTATAATCAAGGAATTGTTGATGTATCTTACAAACACGAAAAAATGTTTGTTATTCGACCTCAATTTTTCATTCCAATTATTTCGCTTTTAAGAAATGCTGCAATGAATTCATTACAATACAAGGCAGAACTAAATCTGATGCGAAATCAAAATATTGATATTACAAATTTTGAAAATAAAATAAATGCCTTCAAAGATGGGTTTGCAAGAAATTATGATTTAGCATCCCGTCAGTTTGCTACTGCCATCGATGAAATCGACAAAACAATGAGCCATCTTCAAAAAACAAAAGAGGCATTATTGTCTTCTTCCAATAATCTAAGATTAGCCAATAATAAAGCTGCCGATTTAACGATTAAAAAATTGACGCATGGAAACCCGACCATGAATGCAAAATTTAAAAACAAATAAATCTGTTCATGTAAGAAGCAAAACTCAACC